>CAUHBW010000215.1 GCA_959604115.1 uncultured Bilophila sp.
TGCAATTTTAAAAAAACCCCCCCCCCCCCCGGCCCCCCTCCCGCAAAAACTTCGACTGGTGGGGAGGTTGCGCAACGGGAGTTCCGTAACGCGCCCAAAATCGGAACACATCTTCCCGCTCCCGCCCCGAAGAAGCGCCGTCCGCCTCAACCGTATCGGATTGCAAGAAAAACAGGGAAAGACGCAACGGCTCCGTTGTGCAAAAGGGAAGAACCCCGTATGATTTCTCTGCGCCTTTCCGTTCGGGCGCGTCTTTTTCCTCCGCTCCCCACAACCGGGTAACGACACGGTGAACACTCCCCAATCCGCATTCAGGCTCCCCAAAGACGAATACGGCGGCACCGGCAAGCGCCTGTTCATCGGCCTCGTCGCCGGTACGGCCACCCTGCTCTGCCTGCTCCTCCTGTGCATCTGGCTGATCCCGACCATCGGGTTCGCAGCCATCCATCCGTGGCTTCCGGTCATCGCGGGCGTCGTCTTCGGCGGCGCCATCCTCGCGATCATCTGGCTGTCCGTGGGTCTGGTGCTGCACGCCTACACCGGCAAGCCCGTGCTCGGCACCTCGCGGCTCCGGGGCATCACCATCCGGCTGCTCCTGCCGCTCATGGAGCTGATGGGGCGCATGATGCGCATCCCCGTCTCCACGGTGCGCCGTTCGTTCATCAAGGTAAACAACGAACTGGTCCTGAGCACGAACATCCGGTGCGAGCCGCGCCAGCTCCTCGTGCTCCTGCCGCACTGCATCCAGTCGAGCCGCTGCACGCACCGCCTCACCTACCACATCGACAACTGCGTGCGCTGCGGGGCCTGCCCAATCAAGGACGTGCTCGGCCTGCGCGACACCTACGGCGTGCAGGTGGCCATCGCCACCGGAGGCACCATCGCCCGCCGCATCGTGGTGCAGGCGCGGCCCCGGATCATCGTCGCGGTGGCCTGCGAGCGCGACCTGTCCTCAGGCATTCAGGACACGCACCCCCTGCCCGTCTTCGGCGTCATCAACGAACGTCCCAACGGCCCCTGTCTCGACACCTTCGTCAGCATCCGGCGGCTCGAATCCGCCATCCGGCGGTTCATCGGCATGGAATAAAGGCGATTCCTCCCGGCCCCCCTCGAAATAAAAAGAAGCGGTCCTGCATCCAGCTTACGCTGGCTCCCGGACCGCTTCTTTTCGTCCCGACGCCGTTGAACATGCCCCTTTTCAGGGTTGCGGCGACACCAAGATTACCCCAAAAGAACGCTGGTAAAGCGAACGTATGCCGTGGGTGCGCGTTTCACCGACCGGAGTGCCCCTCTTTTCCGGGAGAGAAAAAAATATCCGTCCATTATTGACTTCAATTATCACCTACGACATATTGACGATCTCATCTCCGTCAACTCTCTTACGCGAGGCCGATATGCTCAAAACCCTTTCCACTCCGGTGTCCCTGTTGCTCCTCACGTGCGGCATACTCATCTTTACGGGAACCTATGCCTTCATCAACAGATATCAACTCTTCCTCAATGAAACCCAGTTCATCAAATTCGACACGTTCACAAATACCATGACGGTCTATCGCGGCACCACGGCGGAAGAGGTCAATCTCAGCACCGGCACCTACCGTAATTACAACATCATCAAAACCCAATAATCTCGGATTGGATTCAGCCCACCCGGCGACACTGCTTTCCCCCGCGCCGATCTCAATTCTCCCAAACGCGACGGCCCGCCCTGCACGAACAGGACGGGCCGCTTTTCCCCCAAACGCACTACCGGGAAACTTCCAACAAGGTTCAGGCCTTCGCGCTGCCGCGATCAAGACCCGCCCCGTTTCCGAAAGTCTTGGGAGGGAGAGAGGAGGGGTTTGGGGAGGGGAGAGGGAACCTTTCTCCAGAAAGGTTCCCTCTCCCCTCCCCAATCTTCAATTCAGCTACATCTTGCCGCCGACGAGGTTGATCAGGCGGAGGAGCTGGTTGGTGAATCCGGCTTCGTTGTCGTACCAGATGAGCACCTTGAGCATGTTGCCGCCCATGACGGCGGTGGAGAGCAGATCGACGACGCCGCCGTGGGTGTCGCCGTTGTAGTCGATGGACACCAGCGGTTCGTCGGAAACGCCGTAGTTGTCGTTCGCGGACGCCTTGAGGGCGGCGTTCACGTCTTCGACGGTCACGTCCTTCTTCATCACGCAGTTCAGGTCAACGATGGACACGTTGGGCGTGGGAACGCGGATGGCCATGCCGTCCAGCTTGCCCTTGAGCTCGGGAATGACCAGCGCAACGGCCTTCGCCGCGCCGGTGGTCGTCGGGATCATCGACATGGCGGCGGCGCGGGCGCGGCGTATGTCCTTCTGGGAACCGTCGAGGATGCGCTGGCTCATGGTGTAGGAGTGGATCGTGGTCATCAGACCGTGCTCGATGCCGAAGGTGTCGTTCAGCACCTTGGCCACAGGGGCGAGGCAGTTGGTCGTACAAGAGGCCGCGGACACCACGTCGTGCTTCGCGGGATCGTACAGGCCGTCGTTCACGCCCATCACGATGGTGATGTCGGCGTCGGACACCGGCGCGCTCATGATCACCTTTTTCGCGCCGCAGGCGATGTGCTCGGCGAGTCCGGCGCGTTTCTTGATGGTGCCGGTGGATTCGACGACCAGATCGACGCCGTAGTCCTTCCACTGCCATTCGTTGGGCTTGCAGCGGGTCACCGCGATGTGCGTGCCGTTGACGATGATGCCGTTTTCGTCATGCCCGACCGTGCCGCTGAAGGTGTGGTGGACCGAGTCGTATTTGAAAAGATGGGCCAGCGAGGCGTTGTCCGCGCGGGCGTTGATCACCACGGGAAATTCGTTGCGTTCGGCCATGAGGCGGACAAGGTAACGACCGATGCGGCCGAAGCCGTTGATTCCGATGCGAGCCATTGAATACTCCTTGCGATGCGCGAAAAAGGTTGCGGTCCGGACATTCCCGACAGTCGGGTATGAAACAAAGGGGAGGCCACGCCGCGAATCTGTGTACCTCCCCCTGTGACGATTGGATTACGCCTTGCCGGAACATCCCAGCACGTTCTTGATCTTGTGCTGAACCATGTCCTTCACGGCCTGACGCGCGGGCTTGAGATAGCCGCGCGGATCGAATTCCTCGGGATGTTCGATGAGGTGCTTGCGGATGGACGCGGTCATCGCCAGACGGATGTCCGTGTCGATGTTGATCTTGCAGATCGCCATGCCCGCGGCCTTGCGCAACAGCTCCTCGGGCACGCCCGCGGCTCCGGCGACCTTGCCGCCGTATTCGTTGCACATGTCCACGAACTGTCTGGGCACGCTGGACGCGCCGTGCAGCACGAGGGGATAGTCGGGCAGCAGCTTGCCGATCTTTTCCAGACGGTCGAAGTCGAGCTTGGCTTCGCCCTTGAACTTGTATGCGCCGTGGCTGGTGCCGATGGCGATGGCGAGCGAGTCGCAGCCGGAACGCCGCACGAACTCCACCGCCTGATCGGGATCGGTGTAGATGCTGTGCTCGGAGGAGACGTCCTCTTCAACGCCCGCGAGGCGGCCGAGTTCGGCTTCCACCCAGACGCCGTGGTCGTGGGCGTATTCCACGACCCGTTTGGTCACGGCGATGTTTTCCTCGAAGGAGTGGTGCGAGCCGTCGATCATCACGGACGTGAACCCGCCGTCCACGCACGCCTTGCAGATGTCGAAGTCCGCGCCGTGGTCGAGATGCAGCACCACGGGGAGATCGGCTTCAAGCAGTCCGGCCTCAATGAGCTTCACGATGTAGTTCTCGCCCGCGTACTTGCGGGCCCCGGCGGACACCTGAAGGATGAGAGGGGCCTTTTCCTCGGTTCCAGCCTCCATGATCCCCTGTATGATCTCCATGTTGTTGACGTTGAATGCGCCGATGGCGTAGCCTTCCCTGTAGGCACGCTCGAACATGGCTCTGGGAGTGGTAAGCGGCATAGTTGCTCCTCGCAGGCAGCCTCGCGGCCGCGCATTGGGATGGTGAGTGAAGTCGGCCCCGCCGGATGGCGGGACACGCATATCTATGAGCCGATGGTAGCCTATTTCCCGGAAAATGGAAACTCTTGGGCAAACCGCTCCCGCAACCGCCCGAGCAGATCATAATCCGTTCGGTCCACCTGCAACGGGGTGATCGCCACCCAGTTCTTCTCCATCAGGGCGATGTCCGTGTCCTCGCCTCCGCTGTCCCGTTTCAGGAAGTCCGCGATCCACCAATAGGGACGCCCGGCGGGGTCTTCGCGGCGTTCATAATTCTCGTCCCAGCGGGTGTCGGCCATGCGCGCGGCCCGGACGCCCCGGATCTCGGCGACCCGGCAGCGGGGATAGTTGACGTTGAGCACCTTTCCGGCGCAGCGGCTCCAGTCCACGGCGTCCACCAGCGACGCGGCGTGCCGGGCGAGCGCCTGCGGCGGCTCCAGCTCCGGGCGGGGCCGGGAAAAGGCGACGGCGGGCAGCCCGCGCAGGGCGGCTTCGGTCGCCGCGCCCACCGTGCCGCTGTAAAAGACGTCCACGCCCTTGTTGGCTCCGTTGTTGATGCCCACGACCACCAGATCGGGCGGCGTGGGGAGCAGAGTCGTCAGCGCGATTTTTACGCAGTCCACGGGCGTGCCCGTGACCGCCGTGCCGCTGAAGCCTTCCTCCTTGACGGGATGGAGGCGCAGAGGACTGTGAAGCGTGACGGAACACCCGACGCCGGACTGTTCCACAAGCGGGGCGACCACGTCGAGCGTATGCCCCGCGTCGCACAGCGCCCGATGCAGGGCGCGGAGACACGGCGAATGGATGCCGTCGTCGTTGGAAAGCAGAATGCGCACGTAACCTCCTGAAACGGCGAAACCACGTTCCCGCGCCGAAACCGCGCCCGAACGGGCCGTGAAGAAGGCGCAGGCTTTTTGTTGACAATACAGACAAAAACGGGTGAACTCCCGCAAAACGCACAGGCTGTGCCGCGGCCGATATCCGTACGGAACGCCGGTTTGCACAGCTTTTTATTGTAGGTTGATTATGCAGAAAATACAATCCGCGTCCGAACGCCGGTGGGTCAAAGACACCGCATCCGGCGACGACATCAGGGCGCTCTACCTCATCGGTTCCGCTTCGCAGCTGCAGGCCAAGAACGGGCCGTTCTGGCGTCTGGAACTGAAGGACGCCTCCGGCTCCCTCGAAGCCCGTATCTGGAGTCCGCTCAGCCAGCAGTACGCCGACATCCCGGCGGGCTCCATCGCCGAGGTGGAAGGCCGGGCCGAAAGTTTCCGCGACAAATTGCAGGTGAACGTCAACGCGCTGCGCCTGCTGTCCCCGGAGGAGGCCGCATCCGTGGACACGTCCGCGTTCATGGCCTCCAGCCGCCGTCCGCCTCTGGAAATGCTGGAGGAACTGGAGGAACTGTGCCGCAAGGAATTCACGTACAAGCCGTGGCGCAAGTTCATCACCTCCGTCCTTGAGGACGAGGCCGTCCGGGGCCCTCTGCTCACCGCTCCCGCCGCCAAGAGCGTGCACCACGCCTGGGTCGGCGGCCTGCTGGAGCACACGCTCTCCGTCTCGACCCTGTGCCTGCGGTTCTGCGATCACTTTCCGGAACTCGACCGCCAGACGCTGTTCGCCGGGGCCATCTGCCACGATCTCGGCAAGATATGGGAGTTTTCCGGCGGCCTCGCCAACGACTACACCGACGCCGGGCGGCTGGTCGGGCACATCAATCTGTGTCTGGAAAAGCTGGACCGCCATCTGGCCAAGTCCGGCCTGAGCGAAGAGCTGATCCTGCACTTCCGGCATCTCGTCCTGAGCCATCACGGGCAGTACGAATACGGTTCGCCGCGTCTGCCGCAGACCGCCGAGGCCTTCGCCCTGCACTACGCCGACAATCTCGACGCGAAGATCACCCAAAGCCGGAGCCTGTTCGACGACATGGACGAAGGCGAAAGCGGCTGGTCGCCGTATCAGAAGACGCTGGACCGCCAGCTCTTTCAGGCGCCCCGAACCCCGGAGAGCGAGCCGCGCAAGTCCCGCTCCGCGAAACGCGCGGAAGAACCCGAAGCGCCAAGGTTGGACCAGTGTTCATTACTCTAGAAGGCATCGAGGGATCGGGAAAGACCACCCTCATCGAAAATCTGGCGGACGTGTTCCGCACCCTGAACCATGAGGTGCTGGTCACCCGAGAGCCGGGTGGCTGCGCGCTGGGCCGCGATCTGCGCGGTCTGCTGCTCAATCCCGAAACGGCGATCTGTTCCGAGGCCGAGCTGTTCCTGTTCCTCGCGGACCGGGCGCAGCACGTCGCGGAGGTCATCCGTCCGGCGCTGGCCAAAGGCATCGTGGTGCTCTGCGACCGCTATGCGGACTCCACCGTGGTCTATCAGGGGTACGGGCGCGGACTCGACATCGAGCGGCTCCGCGATCTCAACGACATGGCCGTGGGCGGACTCTGGCCCGACCGGACCTTCGTGCTCGACATGGACCCCAAAGCCGCGCTGCTCCGCGCCCGCCGCCGCAACGCCGCGCTCGGCGTCGCCGGAAAGGAAGGCCGTTTCGAGGCCGAGCACCTGCCCTTCCACACCCGCATCCGCGAGGGCTTCAAGCTCTGGGCCGCCCACAACACCAAGCGCATCGTCATCCTCGACGCCGCCGACTCGCCCGAGGGCCTCATGCATCAGGCTCTGGCGAACATCGACATGTTTGAGTGAGCGGAGTGACGTGGGGAGGGGAAAGGGAAACTTTCTGGAGAAAGTTTCCCTTTCCCC
>CAUHBW010000216.1 GCA_959604115.1 uncultured Bilophila sp.
GGCAAGGCTTCCGTCGGTCCCGGCGGGAGTCATCAACTGCAAAGATTGGCGGTTGTTCAGAACGCCGTACTGCTGCGGACTCATCATCAGCTCCGGCCCTTCTTCACCGACCCAGAATGGTTCGTCGGTCGGCGTCAACCCGCCCGTGGCGAAACCTTCGGCTTTTCCGGCGTTTTTGTACCATTCGGAAACCGAGCCGTAGACATCGATCATCGCCTGCCGCGCGTTGGTGATCGTCCAGCCGCCTGCGGTGATGCCAAAGGTGGGATCAACATATTCCCCGCGATTCAGACTGGCGACCTTGGCAAGCATGAGATCGTACTCCGTGGCGTACTTGCTTCCGTAGATGCCGACCTTCGGCTTGGTCTGCTCGACCTGATCCTTGGCGGAATCGTAGTCTTTCTGAGCGTTGTCCACGACCGTCGAGGCCGTCTTCTGACCCTCGACGGTGATGTTGATTTGCGTCTTCAGATTGGCGATCTGTTGCCGGATGCTCGCCAGCGTCTGATTCTGTCCGGACAACGCCGCCAAGGCACCCTGTTGCGCCTCAAGCTGTGAAACGAGGATGGAATACTGCGCGTTCTCCGCGTCAAGCTGGGCCTGCAACGTGTCGATCTGCTTCTGGGCGTCCGACACCTGCGAATCGGCAAGCGAACTGACTTCCTTCAGCTTTTTGTCAACGTCATAGAAGGCATTGAGGTAGTCGTCCCGGTTGGCCGTCGTCTCGCCGCGCAGGTTGAGCAACTCCCCGGCGACCCCCGCCATTTCCTTCGCCGCGTCCGCGTCCCCGGCCTTTGCCTGCGCATAGAGCCGATCAAACTCGCCCTGCGCCGTATCAAGCCGCCCGAAAACGTCAAGGTTCGTCTCGCCTTGGTATAGATCCACACGCTTGGCGTAGACCGTGGCGATAATGTCTTCCCATGTGTCCTGAATTTTTTGCGCAGCGGAAAGTTCCTCTTCCAGCGCGGAGATCCGATCTTTCGATACGGTCTGAAGGCTCTGGATTTCTTCGATCCGGAGCTGGACGGCCTGCTGTTCAAGCTGCTTCAGCTCAGATTGCTGCTGCTCAAGCTGCGTCTGCAAAGCGTCGTATGCGGCCTGCGCCTGTTCAAGCCGTTGTTTGGCGGCCTCGGCGTCCTGCAACGCCTGCATCTGCCTGTACTGCTCCGAATCCTTGCCCCACGTCTTTTCGATTTCCGCAAGTTCGGATGTGAACGACGACTGCTGTTGCAGGTTCGCAAGGCCGTTGGCGTCACCCGTGAGCGTGGCGTACCGCTGTGCGTAGGTCTGGCGGAAGGATTCAGCGTACTGCGCCTGCAACGCGGCAATGGCCTGAGCCTGCGTCTTCTGAAGCTCGATCAAGTCCTCGGTGGCGTTCCCCGCGAGAAGCATGGCTTCCCGCAAATCGTCGAAGGTTTCCTCCATCGCCTCGGCCTGCGCGACGACCTCCGGCGTACTGCTGACGTAGGAGCGAACCTGCTCAAGCAAATCGGACTGCATCTTGAGCGTGTAGCCGCGGACTTTTGCGAGCTGCTCTTCCGACGCGCCCATTGTCGTCAGCGCGGCGGCATAGCCGTCAATGGCCTCCTTGTAGTTCTTCGCCTGCTGCTCAATCTGGGAGAGCGGCGAGAACATCTCGTCCAACGCTTCAACGTAGGAATCGACGTAAGCCGTCCGGTACTCACCGACCAGCTTGTCCGCATACTCGGCGTTCAGCCCGTAGTTCTTCACGGATTCCGCCAGCGCGTTGACCTGCTCCATGAACGCCTCGGCCTGCTGCTCCGCTTCGGTCGTGGGCGTCCTGATGGCGGCGATGGCGTCCGTGATCGCGTTCACGCCGGACATGGCGGACAGCGCCTTGGCCCGGCCCTCTTCCGTAGTGACGTCCAGCGCGCTGAACACGGACGACATGTCGATGCCGGAAATGACGCCCTGCAACGCGTTGAACGCCACTCGCTGAAAATCCTCACCGGCGGCGGTCAAAACCTCCTGCGCCTGATCCGCGTCGTGGAACTGGAAATTCCACGTCGCCCCGTTCGGATCGCGGTCCGCAACGTCTCCCCTGCCCGCCGTACTCCCTCGACCGAAGCTGATCGTGGCGTTCTCAAGCCCCGCCATGACCTGCGCGCCGTACTGCTCCGGCAACGCCTTCGCGAAATCGAGGATGGACGTGGTGGTCTGGGCGGCGACCTCAGCCAGCGCATCAAACACCGGGTCGGCGTCGGACACGCTGGACCGGTCCGTCCACGCGCCGTTGACCATCGCGTTTTTCCAGTCGGTGCCCAACAGGTTGGCGTCAGTGACGTTGGTGTACACTGACGGATGCGTTTTGCGCTCGCCGCCGAAGAGCGATCCCGCAAGACCGCCGAGGGCCGCGCCGATGATCGTTCCGACCACAGGCACCGCGCTACCGAGCGTCGCGCCAAGAGCCGTACCGGACAACGCGGCAGACGCACCCCACGCACCGAGCGCACCCCCAAGGCCGCTGGTAATGCCGCTATACTTGTTCTGCGGAAGGCCCAACTCGCCGCCGAGCAGGGAATATCCGAGGGAACCGAAACCGCCGTACGTGAGCGAAGAGCCAAGAGACAACCCATTGGACAAAAGCGCGGCTTGACCGCCGACGGTGCCCGCCGTGGTGCCGCCGCCCTGCATGAGGAGCAACTCCCCAGCGGTGTATGCTCCGGGCGTCGTCAGAGCGGTTGCCGTTCCGGGAAGCGTCGTCCCCAGAATCCCGGAAATCCCCGATGTCCACGAATCAGGGATCAGATTTGTCAGCCCGCCAATGTTTACGCTGCCCGAACCTGACGTTCCCGTTCCCCCAGACGCACTCGCAACCCCGCCCGTGCCGGGCATACCGGACACCACGCCAGCAATCTGCACGGTGATCGGGCGGGTGATCGCCATGTGCATCAAATCGGCAAGAAACGAAGAAAACAACGAACGGAACGACGACAGGGACACCTTCCCCGTCTCGATCATCTGCTCCCACGCCGAACGCCAGCCGGAATCCATACCATCGAACAAGGACGAAAAGGCTTCCTCGGCCCCCTTCGCCGCATCGGTCGCATCGGCCCGGTACTGGAGGAACGCCCGCTGCGCACCGTCCGCCCAGTCATGGGAAGACTGGAGTTCCTTCAGTTCGCGCCACTGGTTGATGTAGTCGTCGGAAATCCCCGCATCACGCCAGAGTTCGGACTGCTGCGCCAGCAATTCGTTCTGATACTTGAGGGAAAGTCCGTACTGTCCGGTCAGTTCCTCCAATTCCTTGTAAAACTGGAGCTTTTCCTGCGTGTGTTCATTCTGTTCCTTGCTCGCCAAGTTGGCCTTGCGGAGAGCCTTTTCATGCTCCGTTTCGGCCTTGGTCATGAGCTGCGTGTACTTCGCCGGGTCTTGGGCCTTCAGGCGCTCGATGTTCCGTCGGAACGCCTCAAATTCCTTGTTCTCCTTGGCGATGGCGGCGGCTGCGGGATCGGCGTAGGACAAAATATCCTGCATCCACTTGAAATCCGCCTCCTGCTCCATCGCCTTGCGGAGCTTGTCCATTTCGGCGGCGGGGAGCTTGGCGTCCTTAGCGATCTTCCTGAGCTTTTCCTCAATCTTGACCTGTTCCAGTTCCCGGCTGGACTGCGTGAGCTTGACGATCTCCTCATCATATGCGGCAAGGGCCTTGGCAGCACGATTGGCGGCGGCTTCGGCGGACTTCGCGCCTTTCTTATCGCTTTTCTGCTGGTCTTCCCTGAGCTTTTTGAGCGCTACGGCGGATTTCTGGCTGTACTCGTCGAACTCTTTTTGTGTGCGGGTTCCGTTCCTCACCGCTTCGACAAAGACATCACGCTCCTTGATAATGGCGTTGATCTCTTCCTGAATATGCTTCTTTTTGCCTTCTGTAGACTTGTCATAGACCTTGTTCACACGCTCAATGGCCTGAGCGGTGGCCTGCGTCTCCTTTGCTACGGCCTGATTATGTCCGGCAATCAGAGCATCAAATTTCGCTTTCCACTGTTTCTGCGTTGCAAGCGCGGGATCGTTTTGCAGACGCCATGCCTGCCAAACTTCACGGAGTCCCTGAAGAAACTTCTCCTTACCTTCAAGCTGAAGCTGGACGGTAACGCCGCGCGAGGCTACTCCCTGCAATTCTTCAAGGTAGCTGCGGAATCTGGCGGTCATCTCGCCTTCCGTCTCCAAACGCTTTCCGATTGCCGCAAGCTGTTCGCTGAAATTTTGAAAATGATGTGTCTGCTGCGTCTCCGCAATCAGTTTTTGAATCTCGTCAAACGCCTCCCGAGTCGCCGGTGTCAATTCGTCAAGCGTGCCGAAAATACCCGTGAAGAAACGTTCATCAGGCAGTCTGCTCAACCAGTGATCAAGCGTGATGGCCTGTGACCGTATGGAGGCCTCAAGCTGATCGGAAGCCTTTGCCGCGGCGTCCATCGGATTGGGCATCTTCTGAACGGCGGCGATCAACCCCGCAATCTCTGATTCGATCTGTGCCGCCGCCCTCGTCGGGCCGGATACGTCCACATCAACGTTCTTGAACAGATTGGCGACGGCGTTGGGGAGTTCACTCTCCTTGATCACCCCCGTAGCGGTGTCCAATGCCTTGGAGAGCCCCCGTGTAACCGATGCAAACGCATCCGAGTCGCCGACGGACACAAGGAAATCATCCCATGAAGTCTTCAACCGCCCGAGTTCGGCCTGCATGGAGTGCGAAGCGTTTTCCGCCGCCTCTTCATACTTGTTCTGTAACACATCAAGGAAAGTGAAGAACTGATCGAGCGTCGTCTTCCCGTTCTGGAACATCTTGTCCAGTTCCTTGCCGGTGACGCCGATGGACTTTGCGAACAATCCCATTGCGCCGGGCAGGACTTCCCCGATCTGTTGACGCATTTCTTCCGCCATAGGGCGGCCTTTGGATATGACCTGAGACACCGCCAGATTCAAACGGTTCATCTGGTCGGTCGTCAGCTTGAGGGCCGTTCCGGCTGTGGCCACAGCCTGAAACGCCTTTTGAGCCTTCTCCATGCCAAGCCCGGTAGACTCGGCGGAAGCGAAAATGGCCTTTGCGGACTGGGCGGTATCAAGGAAGGAAAGGCCCAGTCTATCCGAAAGCTCCCGGATGAACAAAAGCTGTTCCTGAGCGGCCTTGGCGCTGCCCGTGATGGACTCGAATGCGGCTGTAGTGGAATCGAGCTTCAATGTGGCGTCAAATGATGCCTTCGCCGCCACCCCAAACGCCGCGCCAACGGCAAGGACAGGGACAGCCGCCGCTCTTGCGCCGGACATGAGCGTCGAGAGTGCCCCGCCCGTGTCGCCAAGCCCCGCCCGGAGCTTGGCGAGCTGAAGCGTCGAAAGCCCCGCGTTCTTCTGGAGGTACTCGAACGCCCGATTCGCAGTGGCGGCGGCCTGAGACTTGAGCATGGAGTTGGTCAGGCCCTCAAGCTGCTTCGAGCTGACCCCGGCGGCCTTGGCAATTTCATCAAGCCCGGAAACCTGCGCCTTGAACGCACCGGCAGACAACGCCGCCTGCGCCGTCTTCAGCTCCCGCGTCAGCTTGTTGATGCCGCCGGTAATATCCGCCGCCGAAACCGCGTTGCCGATGCTCTTGGCAATGGCTTCGCCTTGCTCTTTGGCAACCTGTCTGGCGTGGTTCAGGTCGGTTTCAAACGCGGAGTAATCACCACGGATCGCTATGTAAATGCCGGGTGTCTTTCTTGCCATGCTTCATTTTCCTTTTTGGGCGGCACGGCGATTTCTGCGGATGGATATTGACAGTTAAGGTATAAAAACTATATCTTTTTAGCATGAAATTTGAATACGACCCGAACAAGAGTGCACGCAACAAACTCAAGCACGGACTCGACTTTGAAGAAGCACAAGCCCTCTGGGAAGATGAGCGGCTGCTTGTCTTTCCATTGCGGTTCGAGGACGAGATCCGCCAAGCGTGCATAGGCAAGCTCCACGGAAAACACTGGACGGCTATCATGACCTGCCGGGGATGCGTGGTACGCCTGATTTCCGTTCGACGTTCACATAAAGACGAGGAAAAAGCCTATGAAGACGAAGGAATTTGACAAGTATTTCGATGAAGGCGGAAGCGTGATGCCCTTTGCCGATATAAACAAGGCCGAACGCCCCAACCAGAAGAGCAAGCGCGTCAACGTGGATTTCCCTCTTTGGATGGTTGAAGCTCTGGATAAGGAAGCCCAGCACCTTGGCGTGACCCGTCAGGCATTAGTAAAGGTATGGATTGCCAACTGTCTGGCCCGAGAAGCCCATACGGAAACACGGGTTTGATGCAAAGGCGGTTCTTCGGAGCCGCCTTCTTTCGTATCGCGCCTTGACTTTCCCGCTACCCTGTGGTGTGGGGAGTGTAGGAGAATATAGATGATGGAATATGTTATTCTGTGGATCGTGTGCGGCATCGGAGCAGCGGCTATCGCATCGTCGAAAGACAGGAGTGTTTTCGGGTGGCTCATAGGCGGTTTTCTGCTAGGGCCCATTGGCCTTTTGATCGTCGGGTTCATGAGAAAAAATATCGCTGAAAAAAATATTTCGGCTAGCAATGGTATATCGCTAGACTCTACTGAATATTCTACAACTACTGAAATAGATAATAATGATTATCATGCTGACTTTCCAGATACAAGTGCACAAATAAAACATAGACCTGCATATATTGATTG
>CAUHBW010000217.1 GCA_959604115.1 uncultured Bilophila sp.
TCGAAGCCTGCATCCCCGGCGCGGCCGAGCTGAATCTCAAGGAACTCGCCGCCGTTTCGGGCAACAAGCACGTGGAGCTGGTCCCGCTCAAGGAAGTGCTGCCGCTCACCGGCTACATCCGGGGCGGCTGCTCGCCGCTGGCGGGGAAAAAGCACTACCCCGTCTATGTGGACGAAAGCGCCATCCTTCAGGAACGCATCTTCGTCAGCGCCGGACACCGGGGCGTGCAGCTCCGTCTCGCGCCCGATGAGCTTCTTCGTGCGGTGGAGGGAACCTACGCCGCCATCGCGCGCTATTGACAGTCCCCGTTTTGTCTGCAACAGGAAACGAGGCGCAACCGAACAAGCGCCTCCACGACCACGCATTTCCGCCGCCCGGCGGCGAATCCTCCCGGATGGGGAGGGAGAGGAGATTTTGATGATTCCTGTCGATACACAGATGCAATTGATCAAACGCGGCGTCGTCAACCTGATCGACGAAGGCGAACTGCGCAAGAAACTGGAACGGGGCAAGCCCCTGACCGTCAAGGCCGGATTCGACCCCACCGCGCCCGATCTCCATCTGGGCCACACCGTTCTCATCCACAAGCTCCGCCATTTTCAGGAACTGGGACACCGGGTCGTCTTCCTCATCGGGGACTTCACGGGCCGCATCGGCGACCCCTCCGGCCGCTCCGCCACCCGCCCGCCCCTGACCGAAGAACAGGTGCTCGCCAACGCCGAAACCTACAAGGAACAGGTCTTCAAGATTCTCGACCCCGAAAAGACGGTCGTGGAATTCAACTCCCATTGGCTCAACGGCTTCACCGCCGCCGACTTCATCCGTCTGGCCTCCCGCTACACGCTGGCCCGCATGATGGAACGCGACGACTTCGCCAAACGTTACCGCGAAAACACCCCCATCGCCCTGCACGAACTCATCTACCCCCTCATGCAGGGGTATGACTCCGTTTCGCTCAAGGCCGACGTGGAAATGGGCGGCACCGACCAGACCTTCAACCTGCTGGTGGGCCGCACCCTCATGAGCCAGTACGACCTCGAACCCCAGTGCGTGCTCACCGTGCCGCTGCTGGAGGGCCTCGACGGCGTCCGCAAGATGTCCAAGTCCTACGGCAACTACATCGGCATCAACGAACCCGCCGCCGACCAGTTCGGCAAGGCCATGTCCGTTTCCGACGACCTCATGTGGCGCTACTACGAGCTCATCTCCACCAAGTCGATGGACGAAATCGCCGCGCTCAAGAAGGACGTGGAGGAAGGCCGCCTGCATCCCAAGATGGCCAAGGAAGCCCTCGCCTACGAAATCGTGGCCCGCTACCACGGCGAAGACGCCGCCAAGGAAGCCCGGCAGGGCTTCAACGCGGTCTTCGCGGACGGCGGCGTGCCGGACGACGCGCCGGAATTCGCCTGCGAACACGGCGAAGCCAGCAAGCCGCCGGTTTTTCTGACTGATACCGGTCTCGCCGCCTCTCGCGGCGAAGCCAAGCGCCTCATCAAGCAGGGCTCGCTTTCGCTGGACGGCGAACGCTGCGAGGACGCCGAAACGCCGCTGCAGCCCGGTTCCTACGTGGTGAAGCTCGGCAAAAAGCGCTTCCTGCGCCTGACGGTACGCTAACTATATGCTCGATCTTGACCTCGCGGTCTCCATCAAACGGCTCTCGGTGGCCTTCGTGCCGCTGATGCTCGGGATCATCCTGCATGAGATCGCCCACGGCTGGGCGGCCCTCAAGCGGGGTGACCCCACCGCTGCCATGCTCGGACGGTTGACCCTCAATCCGGTGCCGCACATCGATCCGATGGGGCTGTTCGTCTTCGTTCTGACCAGCCTCACCGGGCCGTTCGTCTTCGGCTGGGCCAAGCCCGTGCCCATCAATCCCCGGAACTTCCGGAACATTGTCAAGGATACCATGCTGGTGTCCTTCGCCGGACCGGCCACCAACTTCCTGCTGGCGACCTTTTTCGCGATCCTGCTGCGTCTGCTCATCAGCCTCTTCCCGCTCGGGGAATGGCAGGGCAACACGTTTTGGGACTTCTTCTTCCTCATGTTCCAGACCGGCGTAATCGTCAACGTCGGCCTCGGCTGGCTCAACCTGATGCCCATCCCGCCGCTCGACGGCAGCAAGATCCTCTGGGGCGTCCTGCCGCCGAAGCTCGGCTTCCAGTACATGCAGCTCGAACGCTACGGCTTCATTCTGCTGATCCTGCTGCTCATGACCGGCGCGCTCGGGTACGTGCTCTACCCGTTGATCCGGGTCACCGTGGACCTGCTCTTCTCGGCCATCGTCCTGAGCTGACGGTCCCTTTCGGAACGGCCCCCGTCTTTTAACGCGCCCCTCTCCGTCTTCCGACAAGCGGAGAGGGGCATTTTTCACCTCAAGGCAGAGAAACGATGCACACGTTGAACCATCCCGGCATGGTCGAACTGCCGGAACTGCTGGACAGGCTGGCGACCCTGCGGAACGCTGGCAAGCGGATCGTCTTCACCAACGGCTGTTACGACATCCTGCACCCCGGGCATGTGGACCTGCTGGCGCGCACCAAGGCGCTCGGGGACGTGCTGGTGCTCGGCCTCAACAGCGACGAATCCGTCAAACGGCAGGGCAAGGGCGACGACCGGCCCGTCAATCCGTATCCGGTGCGGGCCTTCGTGCTGGCGCATCTGGAAAGCGTGGACTTCGTGGTCCGCTTCGACGAGGACACGCCTGCGCAGCTCATCGAAGCCGTCCGGCCCGACGTGCTGGTCAAGGGCGGCGACTGGCCCGTGGAACGCATCGTGGGCCGGGAAACCGTGCAGCGGCGCGGCGGCGACGTGGTCAGCCTCCCCCTGCTCGAAGGCTATTCCACCACCGCGCTCATCGAAAAAATCCGCCGCAGCGCCCCCCGCTGATCTCTCGCCGCAACGGCGGAAACGTCTCCCGGCCTTTCTTCGGAATCTCTTCCGAAAACAAACAGGAAAGGAGAGCCCCATGAAAGAGACACCCCCCACGAAAACGCGGGAAGAGACCGCCGAGACAACGAAGACGTCCCCCGCGACAACGGGAAAAAAAGAACGCCGCGCGCAAGGGATTCTTCTATTTCCTGACCGCCGTGGCGTACCCGTTCGGCTTTTGCGTGCTGGGGCCGCTGGTGAGCCGGGGCATTCCGGGTATGGGCGGAGACGCCATGGGGCGCGGCATGTCGCGGGGCTTTTCGCTGCTCATCTTTTCCGTCTTCTGGACCCTCTGCGTCCTGCTCCTCAGCACCACCATGTCCCGCATCTATTGGGACGAATGGGGAACGACGCTGTGCATCGGCCTGTTGTCCATCTTCTTCAGTTGCACTACGTGTAAGGCGTTCCCGTCTCCGGCCATCAGTCCGTCGTTCCCGCGCCCTCCCCGGAACACCGCCCCCGTAACCGGGAGGAAACATGCGGGAACCGCACGGGCAACGGCCCCGCCCGGCGGGCGCATCCCCCGCCTCCTTGGCTGCCGAAACAACAGCGCGCCCGAACCAGAACAGTCCGGGCGCGCTTCGTTCCGTTTTTCTCCGCCGCCCTCCCCTTTACGCGGAGGCGCGGAATACCGCCGGATCACGCCTTATGGCACTCCGGGCAGACTCCGAACAGAAAGCACTCGTGATCCTCGACGGTGAACCCGACCGGGGCGGCTTCCCGCTCGTCGAGGGCGCAGCCGGGCAGATCGTACACCCGATTGCACACGCGGCAATGAAAATGGTGATGGTGTCCCTTTCCGGTCCGTTCGTACAGCGTGCCGAGCGACGGATGATACACCTGCCGGAGCCAGCCGTTCTCAAGCAGCAGCTTGACGTTCCGATAGACGGTGGCCTGATTGAGCGATTCCACGACCAGCCGCCCGCTTTCCAAGATTTCCTCGACGCCAAGCGGCCTGTCCTTCTCGCAAAATACCTGCTCGATGGCTGCCCGCTGCGATGTCTTCCGCTTCATCCCTGTCACCTCGTGCGCGTAGCATACCAAGCAACCGCCGTGTTGCAAACGGTTTCGCGGCGGGCTTCTCAGGGGCTTGACAGGCAGGGCGGCAACCAGTATTTGCAAATGCCTTCGCAATAGCAACAAGCCGCGCTTTTCCGCAAGGAGCCCGTCATGCGCAACCTCATCGCCGGAACCGTCTTTCTCCTGACGCTCACGCTGGCGTGCGGGTCGGCCCTCGCCCGCAACATCCTCGCCACGACCTTCCCCGTCTATCAGATCACCCGGAACATCACCCACGGCGTCCCGGACGCCGAGGTCCGGCTCATGCTCCCGGCGCAGGCCGGATGCCCCCACGACTACGCCCTCACGCCGCAGGACATGGGCAAACTCGTGCAGGCCGACGTTCTCGTCATAAACGGCCTCGGGCTGGAGGCATTCCTCGGTTCGCCGTCCGCGCGGACGAAAAAGGAACTCCGCACCATAGACGCCTCCGAAGGCCTGCCCGCGTTGCCCTATACGGAAGCCGAGGCGCACGACGAGGACGGCCACCACCATTCCGGCGCGAATCCCCATCTTTTCGCCAGCCCGCGCATGGCCGCCGCCATGACCCGCTCCATCGCCTCCCAGCTCTCCGCCGTCGATCCCGTCAACGCCGACGCCTACCGGGCCAACGCCGACGCCTACGCGGCGAAGCTCGACGCGCTGGCGGACGAGTTCGCCGCGCTCGGCAACAAACTGAAAAACAATCGCATCATCACGCAGCACGGGGTATTCGACTATCTGGCCCGCGACATGGGCCTCGACGTGGTCGCGGTCGTTCAGGCCGACGACACGCAGTCTCCCTCCGCCGCGGACATGATGCGTCTGGTCCGGGACATCCGGGACAAGAAGGTCGGCGCGATCTTCACCGAACCGCAGTACCCGGACAAGATCGCCGCCACGCTGGCCCGGGAAACCGGCGTCGCCACGGCGAAACTGGACCCTGTCGCCACCGGTCCGACCGTCGCGCCCCCGGACTACTACGAAACGATCATGCGCACGAACCTGCATACGCTGGAGAACACCCTTGGAACCCACTAACGCCGTCGTCTTCCGGGATGTGGCGGTGCGCCGGAGCGGCCTGACCATTCTCGAACACGTCAACGCCACGGTCCCGCGGGGGAGCTGCACCGTCATCGTCGGCCCCAACGGCGCGGGCAAGACCACGCTCATCCTCGCGCTCATCGGAGAAATGCGCCATCGTGGGGACATCGACATCATGGCGGGCGAAAGCGGCAAGCCCCTGCGCCTCGGCTACGTGCCGCAGCGCATCAGCATCGACCGGGGCATGCCGCTGACGGTCATGGAATTCCTCGTCATGGGCATCCAGAAGCGTCCGCTCTGGCTAGGCATCCGTCCGTCGCTCCGGGAGCACTCGCTGGAACTGCTTTCGATGGTCAAGGCCGAACACCTCGCCTCCCGCCGCCTCGGAAACCTTTCCGGCGGCGAAATGCAGCGCGTCCTGCTGGCCCTCGCGCTCCAGCAGAATCCCGAGCTGCTGGTACTGGACGAACCTTCCGCCGGTGTGGACTTTCAGGGCGAGCACCTGTTCTGCGAACTGCTCGACGAGCTGCGCGCCGCCAAGGGCTTCACGCAGCTCATGGTCAGCCACGATCTGGGCATGGTCTTCCACCATGCCACGCACGTCATCTGTCTCAAGCGCCACGTCTTCGCGGAGGGAACGCCCGACGAAGTGCTCACGCCCGAGAACCTGATGGCCCTGTTCGGCATGCACATGGGGCTGATCAGTCCGCATACGCTCCTTGAGGCCCGGAAGAAGGAAGGCCGCCATGCTTGATCTCGCTCCGCTCTACCATCTCGTTTCCCTGCTGCCCTTCGAGTGCCTGCAAGTCGGGTTCATGCGGCAGGCGATGGCGGCATTGCTGCTTCTCGCGCCGATGGCGGCGACCATGGGCGTGCAGGTGGTCAGCTTCCGCATGGCCTTCTTTTCGGACGCCATCAGCCATTCCGCCTTCGCGGGCGTGGCGCTCGGCCTGCTTTTCGCCGTCGATCCGCACCTCGCCATGCCGCTTTTCGGCATCCTCGTGGGGTTCGGGATCATGGGCGTGCAGCGGAACAGCGCCCTCTCTTCGGACACGATCATCGGGGTGTTCTTCTCGGCGGTGATGGCCTTCGGCCTCGCCATCGTGAGCCGGGACAACACGGTGGCCCGCGATCTCCAGCAATT
This sequence comes from uncultured Bilophila sp., assembly GCA_959604115.1. GTDB lineage: Bacteria > Desulfobacterota > Desulfovibrionia > Desulfovibrionales > Desulfovibrionaceae > Bilophila. Next base: position 6,155 of record CAUHBW010000217.1, read on the forward strand.
CCTCTACGGGGACATTCTGACGATCACGGAAACGGACATCCGCTGGCTCATCGGCCTCTTCCTCGCGCTCACGGCCTTTCAAATCTGGGGCTACAACCGTCTGCTCTACATCGGCCTGAACCCCGTGGTGGCCAAGGCGCACCGCATCATGGTGGGATTCTGGCAATATCTGTTCGCCGGTCTGCTGGCGCTGGTGGTGATGTTTTCGGTCTGGGCGGTGGGGGTCTTGCTGGTGACCGCCATGCTCATCGTGCCCGCCGCCACGGCCCGCAATCTCGCCCGTACCGCCGGGGGCATGTTCTGGTGGGCCATCCTCGTGAGCGTCACCTCCGCCGTCGCCGGTCTGGTCATCTCCGCGCAGGAGTGGGCCCGCACCGCCACCGGCGCGACCGTCATCCTCGTCGCCTGCGGCTGGTTCCTCATGAGCGCGCTGCTCGCGTATGCGCGAGGGGACAGGAAGGAATAGAACCGGGGGAGGGGAGAAGGGAACCTTTTTAAAGGTTCCCT
>CAUHBW010000218.1 GCA_959604115.1 uncultured Bilophila sp.
TCTCCAGAAAGTTTCCCCTTCCCCTCCCCAAACCCCACCCCATCCTCTTCAAAGATTTTCGTAAGGGTCAACGGAAGGTCGGGAGACGCGGAAGTTCCGTTTCGGAGGCGTTTGTCCCCCGACGGTGCGGAAAAGATGCTGTGCAAGCGTTTGGGAATGATGGAGTGCCCACGTGCCGCTCGGCGACGGGGAAAGGATTGCGGCGGGAGGTAAAGGCGGGCGGCTTGCGCGGCTGCCTCTTGGCATTCTCCTCCCGGTGACTACATAAGAAAGACAAGACGTTTTTAGGCTTGCTCGATTTCTTCACCGGCTCAAACCATTCGGGAAAACTTCCGAACAGGGATTTGATAAACACAAAAGTCTTTGGAAAGGGAGGGATGGGGTTTGGGGAAGGGAGGGAAAGCTTTTCTTCAGAAAAGTTTTCCCTCCCTTCCCCAATACCTCCGTAACCCGGTCATTTTATGCAAGACACCGTAGCGGATTATATACGGGCGCTGCTGGCGTCCGAGCGGTTCGCGCGGCAGGTGACGCACCATCGGGTGCTGCCCGCGCGCGAGGCCCGCTATGGCGAAACGCGCCGCCCGTGGCCCCGGGCCATCGCGGAGGTGTTGCGCGAACGGGGCATCGCCTCGCTGTACGGCCATCAGGCCCTGACGGCGGACACCATCCGCGCCGGACGCGACGTGGTCGTCGCCACGCCCACGGCCAGCGGCAAGACGCTCTGCTACAGCCTGCCGATACTGGAAAAGTGCTTGCAGAACCCGGACAGCCGGGCGCTGATGCTGTTCCCGCTCAAGGCGTTGGCGCAGGACCAGCTCGCCGCGTTCGGGGAACTGACGGCGCATTGGCCCGAAGCCGCAAGGCCGTCCATAGCCATCTACGATGGCGACACCACCGACCATTTCCGCCGCAAAATCCGCAAGAACCCGCCCAACGTCCTGATCACCAACCCCGAAATGCTGCATCTGGCGATTCTGCCGTACCATCAGCAGTGGACCACGTTCCTCGCCTCGCTCTCGCTCGTGGTCGTGGACGAGGCGCACACCTACCGGGGCGTCCTCGGGTCGCACATCAGCCAGTTGTTCCGCCGTCTGAACCGCGTGTGCGCCCGCTACGCCGTCCGCCCGAATTTCGTGTTCTGCACCGCCACCGTCGGCAATCCCGAGGAACTCGCGGGCAACCTGCTGGGCAGAGAGGCGGAGACGCGGACCGGACCGCGGGATTCCGGGACGGGGGAGGCGTCGGGGGAAAACCTTCCCGCAATTCCCGTCGTCCGCGATTCGGGCGCGCCCACGGGCAAGCGGCATATGGTGTTCATCGATCCGGAAGACAGCCCGTCCACGACCGCCATCGCCCTGCTCAAGGCGGCATTGGCGCGGGGGTTGCGGACCATCGTGTACTGCCGTTCGCGGCGCATGACCGAACTCATCGCTCTGTGGGCGGCGGACAAGGCCGGGAGCTACGCGGGCCGCATCAGCGCGTATCGGGCGGGTTTTCTGCCCGAGGAGCGGCGCGAGATCGAAGCCCGTATGAGCGACGGGCAACTGCTCGCCGTGGTCACCACCAGCGCGCTGGAACTGGGGATCGATATCGGCAACCTCGACGTGTGCATCCTCGTGGGCTACCCCGGCACGGTCATTTCGACGTTGCAGCGCGGGGGGCGCGTGGGCCGGTCCGGGCAGGAATCCGCCGTGCTGCTCGTGGCGGGCGAAGACGCGCTGGATCAGTATTTCATCCACAAGCCCGAGGCGTTTTTCGAGCGCGAGCCCGAGCGGGCGGTCGTCAATCCCGACAACGACGTCATCGTCAAGCGGCACCTCGAATGCGCGGCGGCGGAACTGCCGCTGGCCTGCGACGATCCGTGGCTGCGCGGGCCGGGCGCACGGGCGGTGTTGCGCGAGCTGGAACGGGAAGGGCTGCTTCTCAAGTCGGCGGACGGCAGGGAGTGGATCGCGGCCCGCAAGCGTCCGCAGCGGCATGTGGATTTGCGGGGCTGCGGTGCGTCGTGCACCATCGTGGACGCCGAAGGCAAGCCCATCGGCAGCGTGGACGGGCATCAGGCCTACAAGGAAACGCATCCCGGCGCGGTGTACCTGCACCGGGGCAAGACCTACGTGGTCAAAAGCCTCGACATGGCGGAACGCCTTGTCCGGTGCGAAGTCCCGGAACAGCGCGTCAACTGGCACACGCGGGTCAGGAGCCACAAGGAAACCGCCGTCATCGAGGTGAAGCGCACGGGCACGGCGTTCGGTTCGCCCGTCGCCTTCGGTCGGCTTCGGGTCACGGAAACCATCACCGGCTACGAGCAGCGCAGCGTTTCCGACAACCGGCTGATCTGCGTCGTGCCGCTGGATTTGCCGCCGCTGGTGTTTGAAACCGAGGGTCTGTGGTTCTGCGTGCCGGACGGTCCGCGCCGGGAGACGGAGGACAACCTCATGCACTTCATGGGCTCCATCCACGCGCTGGAGCACGCGAGCATCGGGCTCATGCCGTTGATGGTCATGGCGGACCGCAACGATTTCGGGGGCATTTCCACGCCCATGCACGCCCAGCTCGGCATGCCCGCCGTATTCGTGTACGACGGCCTGCCCGGCGGCGCGGGGCTGTGCCGGTCGGCGTTTCCACGTCTTGCGGAACTGTTCGCGGCGGTGCGCGACCTGTTGCGGCGTTGCCCCTGCGAGCTGGGGTGTCCGTCCTGCGTGCATTCCCCGAAATGCGGTTCGGGCAACCGGCCCATCGACAAGGCCGGGGCGTTGTTTTTGCTGGAACGGCTCATCGCGGCTCCGACCCCGGAAGGGGACATGCTCGTCAGCGGCCTTGAATCCGAAACGCGGGAGAAGGAAACGATGGCGGTGGAGGTGATGGCGGCGGAACCTGTGGATATGCCCGAAGCGCGCGTGCCCGCACCGCTTCCGGGCCGCTACATGGTGCTGGACGTGGAGACGCGGCGTTCGGCCGCCGAGGTGGGCGGCTGGAACCGTGCGGACCGCATGGGCGTCAGCGTGGCCGTGCTGTACGATTCGCAGGGCGATGTTTTTATCGAGTACGAACAGGATGCGCTTCCCGCTCTGTTCGCCCGTCTCAGGGATGCCGATCTGGTGATCGGGTTCAATTCCTCCCGGTTCGACTATGCGGTGTTGCAGCCGTTCGCGGGGTATGATCTGCGTTCCCTGCCCACGCTGGACATGCTGGTGGAGGTCAAGAAGCGGCTTTCCTATCGTGTGTCGCTGGACAATCTGGCTCGGGCCACTCTGAACGCCCCCAAGAGCGCGGACGGCCTGCAAGCCCTGCAATGGTGGAAGGAGGGCAACCTCTCCGCCATTGCCGAGTATTGCCGGAAGGATGTCGAGATCACCCGCGACGTTTACCTTTTTGGGCATCGGGAGGGCTATCTCCTCTTCACCAACAAGGCCGGGCAGGCTGTGCGGATTGCGGTGGAGTGGTAGGGAAAAGGAAGATTTTGGGGAAGGGAGGGGAACTTTTCTTCAGAAAAGTTCCCCTCCCTTCCCCAAAACCCATCCCTCCCCTTCCAAAGACTTTCGTAAGGGTCGATGAAAGGCGGGAGAGGCTTGCCGGCCTGTTTCGGAGGCGTTCGTCTTCCGGGGGATAACAGAGGGGAGGGGCGCCTTTTTTGTCGTATCGGGCCGGTGTGACCGGACGACGTTGGAAGCGGGCGGAAGGTTCGGCAAAAGCGGTGCGTTTCCCGTTTCCCGTCTTGAGGCGATGGGTGCGGGCTAGTCGTCTCGCCGCTCGTTCCGTTCCGTGGAATGGGCGTCCTGTTCGCCGGACTTCGGGGAAGCCGGTTCGTCGTTTTTGTCAGGCTTGCTGTCGGGCGTCCTCTGACCGAGGGCGTGGGCGTCGGGGCATCATCCGGGGACGGAGCGGCGGTTTTTGCCGATCATCCATTTGAAGCCCCACGCGATCCATGCGACGAGCAGGATGACGAACAGGACGCTTTTCACAGGAACAGCCCCATGATTTCCTTCGGCGTGATGTCCGGTCGGATGTTGCGCAGCGCCAGATTGATGAAGTCGTCGGCGGTGTCCATGTCCAGCTTGAGTTCGGGGTGGTGCAGTTCCGGATCGAGCGGATCGAAGGTGCGGATTCGGAACAGGTCCGGGTTGTCCACGATATAGGAAAGACAATGCTCTCGGTGGGCTGGCAGGGTGGCCTCGTTCATGGCCTTGGTGAACAGCTCGAAGGACACGATTTCCGCACCGAGGCCGTCGGGGTAGAGGTTGTTTTTGGGGATGTGGTTGTAGGCGTAGTCGCAGGTTCCGGCGGCGTGTTCGCGCTGGTAGAAGCGGATCAGGTTGTCGATTTCGCCGCCCCAGATCAGCGGGTTGTCGGCGCACACGCGGACTACGAGATCGGCCCCGTGCGCGGCGGCGGCCCCGTGCATGCGCGAGAGCACGTCCTGTTCCGAGCCCCGGAAGGTGTTCACGCCCTGCGCCCGCAGGTGGCGGTCAAGCACCTCGTCGCGCCGGGTATCCGGCAGGGCGACGACCAGATCGTCGGCGAGCTCCGAGCGGGCGCAGCGGCTCACCACCCAATCGATGACGGGCTGTCCGTGCAGGTTCAGCAGGGTCTTGCAGGGCAGGCGGCTCGATCCCAGCCGGGCCTGAATCACGATCACTGTTTTCATGGCGATGTCCTTTGAGGGAGAGAGAAGAGGAATCGGGGGAGGGAAACCTTTCTTCAGAAAGGTTCCCCTCCTCCGTACCCCTCCCTTCCCAAGGCTTTTGACTTTATCGAATCCCTGTTCGGGAGTGTTTCCGATCGTTGACGGCTGTCTGGAACGCGACGGGATACGTTCTTTTTCCGTATCAGCCGGGAGACGTATCATCAATGGCGTGAGAGTTCGGCCGCCCCGCCGCCGTTCGTTTCTCCCTCCCCGACGTTCTCAGCTATCTTTTTCTTTCTTCAACAATTTCAGGATGCCGCTGACGACCTTGGCCTTGTTCTTCTCGAAATGGATGCGGGACTGGCGCAGATACAAATGCCTGCGGCGGTCCGGCTCGTCCACAAGTTGCGAGAAGACCTTGCGGAGACGTTCGGCGTTGAATTTCCGCATGACGCCCATGTACGCGAACCCGTGGTTGGCGCGTGCGAAGGTATGCCGGGCCTCGCGTTCGTGCTGGGCCAGTACGATGCTGGGAATGCGCATGTGCGCCAGCTCGTAGACCGTGCGTCCGGCGGAACAGACGGCGAGGTCCACGCCTTCCATCATGCGGGACATGATGTTCGTGGCGTACTCGAACCGGAGCAGCGGATTGTTCAACGCCTTGATGTGCCTGACCAGCTCGTCCCGGTGCGCGTAGCCCGGCCCGGTCACGATCCGCACGGCGATGCCCCGTTCGCGGCAGAGCGGCTCCACCACGTTCAGGGTCTGGCGGGTGTAGTCGGGCATGTCCGTGCCGCCGAAGGTGATGAGGACGCACTTCGGCTCGGGGCGGAAAACGTTCTGTTCGGCCTGGATGAATTCGTCGCGCAGACAGAAATACTTGTGTCCGTACAGAAAGTTGCCGTGGTGCGTCCTGTCCTTCGGCTCGTTCCCGGCGTCTTCGTACAGGGCGTTGACCACCTGATCGGCCAGTGCCGAACCGGGGCCTTCGTCCTCGAAGTTCACCACCGGGATGTTCGCGGCCTTGAGGTGCTCCATGTACTCGCGGGAGGTGTCCAGCATGTCGTTGATCACGAGATCGGGGGCGAGTTCCAGCACGTCTTCCCAGAGTTCGCCTTTCTGGATGGTGGTCTTGTAGTCGCGCGCGGCGATGTTGGAGGCGGCGAGTTCGCTTTCTCTGGTGCAGATGAAGAAGACCTTGTGGTTGGAGATTTCGTGGGCCAGCATGAGCGAGCGGAACACGTGTCCCATGCCGATGGCGGGGTAGCCCGCGACCACGAAGACCACCCGGCGCTGCGTCAGCAGGCGTTCGCACAGCCACCAGTCCTGATAGCTGTTGATCTCCATCGAGCGGTCGTTGAGGAAGTACGGGACGGTATGGCGGATGTTGCCGCCTTCCAGCGCCTCGGACTTGATGATGATGAGGGCCTTGCTCTCGACCACCAGTTCGGATTCGTCCTCGGCGAGGAACGATTCCAGCCGTCCCTGATGGACTTCCCAGATGCGGTGCCGGACGCTTTTGACGGTGACGAGGCAGTCGGCCTCGTCTTCCAGAAAGCGGCGGTAGGCGTCGTCGATGTCCACCCACGTCAGCAGGGGGCAGCTTGCGCGGTACACGATGATGTGTCCGTAGTCGTTGCCCAGTTCGCGGAGGATGGACTTCATTTCGGTGATGATGTCCAGCGAGGTGAAGCGCAGTCCGGCGTTGTAGTGGGAGCGGACGCCGTTGCGTTCGCAGATCAGGCTGATTTCCTGACTGTCCGTGACCACGATGACGTCCTGCGCCGGGACGACGCCGCGCGCCGTGTCGATGGCCCGCTGGATCAGCGTGATCCCAGCGAGGCGTTTGACCAGCTGGTCCGGGATGACCGCGTTTTTCTTGATGGCCGGGATGACGATGCAGCGTCGCGTTTCTGTCATGGTGATGGTGCCTCCGGCGGCAAGGTGGCTACCGCCCCCTTGACCCCTGTCCGGGGGGAATGATTCCCCCCGGACCCCCTCGAAGCCGCCCTGAAGCCGCGCAGGCGAAACAC
>CAUHBW010000219.1 GCA_959604115.1 uncultured Bilophila sp.
GGGCGAGGATGTCCTCCTCCCTGATCTGCGTGCGGAAGGCCGTGTGCGCCATGTCGTCCAGATGCTCCGCGATGATCTCCACGTGGGGCAGGGGGAAACGCTTCTGGATTTCCAGCAGGCGGGAGGCGGACACCGGCAGAGCCCACGACTCCGCCGGAGGCCGACAGACGCTGTTGATCTGCACCTTGTCCGGACGGATGCGCTCCGCGATGCGCGCGATGGCGTCCACCGAGGCGTCGTCGTCGCTTACGCCGCCGAGCAGCATCACCTCAAGCCAGAGCTGGCCCGGGAACTCGTCCCGGAAGGCGATCAGACCTTCGACGATGCGGTCGAAGGAAAGGGAAGGCTCCGGACGGTTCACCTTGTCGAGCAAAGCCGCGTCCCCGCCGTCCAGCGAGGGGATCACCACGTCGGCGGCGCGGAGATCGGCCCGCACCTCGGGCCGCCAGAGCAGGCCGCCGTTGGTGAACACCACCACCGGCACGTCCGTCATGGCCTTGATGCCCCGGATGATTTCCCCAAGCCCGGAGTGCAGGGTCGGCTCGCCCGAACCCGCGAAACTGATGTACTCGGGCCGGTCGTTCTCCTCCAGCTTGCGCCGCAGCTCGTCGAGGATCTCCGCCGTGGGCACGTATTCCCGACGCTCCACGGTGTGGTTGGTCGTCCGCCCGAGCTGGCAGTATACGCAGTCGAACGAACAGGACTTGAAGGTCAGGGCGTCCACGCCGAGAGAACGGCCCAGACGCCGGGACGGAACCGGACCGTACACGTGTTTGTAAGCTGTGCTCATTGTCTCTTTCCTTAGGTTTCGCGGCGACGGAGCCGCATCGGGAACCGGCGTTCCCCTGAATGGGAACCTAACGTTCCTCGGGATCGAAGGGAGCGCGGACGGCTTCGATGGCCTGTCCGCTCACCGAGGCGTGCGAGCCGATGACCTTCCACGCCTCCTCGTAGCTCCCGCCGAAGGGGTTTTGCCCGTTCCGGCCTTCGCGGGTCAGCATGAAGCCCTCAAGAAACGCGGCCCTGAGCTCGGGCGTTTCCGCCAGCTTTCGCTCGAGGGGCTGGATGTGCTTCTCATAGACGTATCTGGCGATCTCCGCGTCGCTGTGGCCCCATGAGCGGCCTTCCTCGATGGCGGAGGTGATGGAGTAGATGGTTTCGTTCATGGCGTATCGTGTGTGGTTTCGCCTGCGGCGGCGGGTTGGGCGGGGGACCGGCGGCAGCGGGGACAGGCGCAGGGCAGTTCCCGCGCGTCGCAGACCTTGTAGTCGCCGCCTTCGATGATCAGACGCTTGCTGTTGACGAGGCAGTCCGCCAGCTTGTGGCGCGCGCTGCGGTACATGGCCTGCGCCGTGCTCCGCGCGACGTGCATGCGTTCCGCGCACGCCTCCTGATTCAGCCCCTCAAGGTCGATGAGCCGGATGGCTTCGTACTCCTCGACCGACATGACGATGGAGCCGTCCTCCGTCCCCCCGAGGCTCAGGGGGCCGAACAGCGTGTTTCGGGGCAGGCAACAGACGCGTTTCCATTTTCTGGGCCTTGGCATGATCCCTCCCCTGTGTGGAGGTTCGGGATGCCGCGCCCGGAGCAGGGCACGTCTCCCGCAACTGTTTTCGGCATATGCCTTATTCCTTCGGCGGGCGTATGTCAAGAATATCACAAGGGCGGGAAGGCCGGGCGGGAGAGGGGCCTCCCCGTGCGGCGGGGGACGACGGCGCGCGTCCGGCGTGCGGGAGCGGGCCCCCACGCCGCGACCCTGCGCGGCAGGCCGAATCCGTCCTCCCTTCTTCGACGGAGCCTCTTCGCCGTCGGGGCGCGGACACGGAAACGGCCTCCTTCCCGGTTTGCGCGGGAGGGAGGCCGTTCTTTCGGGGGCATGGAGGAACGATCAGGCGAAGGCCCGCGCCGCCTGAAGGGCGGTCAGGGCGATGAGCTTGCAGCGGGGCACGAGGGTGGAGGGGATCATGAATTCGTCCACGGAGTGGATGTTGTCCCCTTCCGGGCCCATGCAGCAGATGGTGGGGATGCCGAGTTCGCTGGAGCAGAAGCCGGATTCGGCCGCGCTTTCGTAGTGCTGTCCGGTGATGTCCATGCCGAGGGCGCGTCCGCCTTCGCGCACCAGCTCGAACAGCCGGTCGCCTTCGGGCGTGCGTTCCAGCGGGTAGAGGCGCAGGCCGCCGCTGACCGCCGCCGTGGTGCCGGGGACGAAGGTTTTCGCCGCCACGTCCCGGATGCCCGCGACCACGCGCCTGCCGTCCTCAAGGGTGCGGTAGGTCAGGTGGATGCGCGACTCGGCCCATGGGGCCACGGAGTTCGCCGAGGTGCCGCCGGACACGAGGCCGGTGTTGACGGTCAGGCCACGGGAAAGATCGAGAAAGCCGTTGATGGCGAGGGTCTTGTGGGCGAGTTCGAGAATGGCGGAGGCCCCGTCCGCGTAGCAGCGTCCGGCATGGGCGGCCTTGCCCGCGATGGTGAGGTGCATGTGCCCGGAGCCTTTGCGGGAGACGGTGACGACCTGTCCGACCCCGCCGGGTTCGGCGCAGATGACCGCCCGCGCGCCCGGAAGCTGCGCCGCGAGGGCCTTGGAGGAGGTGGGGGAGCCGAGCTCCTCGTCGGCGGAGAACATCAGGGTCATGGGGCAGTCGAAGCCCATGCGCCTGAGCGCGCGGGCGGCGAAGAGATTGGCGACGAGCCCGGCCTTCATGTCCGCGACGCCCGGCCCGGTGGCGCGGTCGGCGGCGCGGTCGAGGCGGAAGGGGCGGGCCGCCGCGGTACCCGTGGGGAACACCGTGTCCATGTGCCCGATGAAGCCGATGCCCGGCCCGTGGGCGGCGTCGTGGGTGCGGGCCATGAAGACGTCGCCGAGATCGGCCTGCCACGGTTCGTCCTCGGGGATCGCCGGTTTGGGCAGCCGGAAGGTGGCGAAGCCTTCCCGCGCCAGCCAGCCGGTGAGCGTTTCGCCCACGCGGTTCACGCCCGCCGCGTCGGCGGTGGGAGAGTCGATGCCCACCAGCGTTTCCAGCAGGGCCAGCATGTCGGCTTCCTGCCCGTCCAGCAGCGCGTCCAGTTCGCGTTTCCATTCCGTTAGCGGCATGGGTGATGCTCCTTGCGACCGGCGCGGGGCCGGTGAAAGGGAGGGGAGGCCCTCCCGGTGGTGTGGGATCGGCGGCCCCCGCGGAGTGGACCGGCAGGGGCCGCCCGGCTGTCTGGGAGGCGTCGGCGGGCGGCATGCGCCCGGAAACGGTCAGCGCAGGGCCTTGAGGTAGACGTCGGTGACGGCGTTCATGCGTTCGAGGCGGGCGCGGTCTTCCCGCCGCACCATGCCGATGCCGTCGAAGAAGGCGGCGATGTCGGCGAGCCATGCGCGGAGCTGTCCCTTTCCGTCGGCGTCGTCGAACAGGGCGAGCTGTTCGTCGAGGGTGAACACGGGATGGCTTTGCAGATCCCGTACGGCGAGTTCGGGGGTGAGCTTGCGGCCCGTCCAGCTCTCGTAGAAGCGGACGTAGTCCGGGGCGAGGGCTTCGGGCGGGGTTTCGCGCAGAGCGGTCACGGCGCGCAGGTACATCCTGAGGAATGCCTCGATCCGGTCGGGGTGCTTCACGGCGTAGTCGTGGTTGGCGACGATGAGCACGGGCTGGGAGACGCCGCAGTCGCGGGACAGGGCGGCGGGCCTGAAGCCCTTGGCGTCGGCGTCGTAGGTGAGCGGGGCCCACAGGGCCACGGCGTCGCCGAGGCCCCCGGAGAACGCGCCGAGCGCCTGCGCGGCGGTCATGTCCTTGAGGCGGACGTCCTGTTCGGCGAGGCCGAGGGACTTGAGCCACATCGCGGTCATGTAGTGCGCGGAGGTGCCCTTGGGGCAGAGGATTTCCTTGCCTCGGACGCTCTCCTTGTCGCCGCGCACGGCGGGGCGGGCCGGGTTGGCTCCCGTCGCGGCGAGGATCGGGCTGTCGGCGCGGACGTACAGGGCGTTGGCGGCGGACTCGTCGTTGGCGACGGCGATGATGTCGAGGCGGTCGCTCAGGGCGGCGGTCAGGGCGGGGACGGCCCCGCATCCGGCCACGGCCCAGTCGTAGGCGAGCACGCCCTCGACGATGGTCTTGCCCGAGTCGAAGCGGAGCATGGAGAGATCGAGCCCGGCTTCCTTGTCCCAGCCCTTTTCCTTGGCGTACCAGACGGCGAAGGTTTCATGCTCGCCGAGCCACGCCGTCTTCATGGGGACGGGCTCCGCCCCGGCGGCGGAGGCGCAGAGCAGGGCCGCCATGCAGACGCCTGCGAGAGTTTTTGTGAATCCCATAGCTTCTCCGGGGTGCGGGGCCCGCGAGGGGCCGCCGCGTTTAGTTGAACTTGTTTTCCTTCATGATGTCGCCGATGGTCTTCCACATGTTGTTGACGGCGGTCTGGAACTGGTCGGCGGGCAGGTAGTCGGTGGTCAGTCCGGCCTTGGCGAACTTGGCCTGCACGTCGGGGTCGGCGAGGGCTTCCTTGAGCAGGTTCTGCATGGTTGCGACGCGGTCGTCGGGCACGCGCTTGGGAGCCACGAGGCCGTGCGAGGAGGCGAAGGTGTATTCGTCGCCGATCTGTTCCGCGAAGGTGGGCACGTCGGGGAAGTCGGGCAGACGCTGCGGGCTGGACACGCCGATCATGGTGAAGTCGCCGGATTCCACATAGGGCTTCTGGTTGGTGGTCACGCCGAACGCGCTGGTGATGTGGCGGCCGAGCAGGGCGGTGGAGACTTCATGCCCGCTGGTGTAGCCGACGTGGGGCAGGTTCACGTCGGGGAAGGCCTTGAGCAGCCGGGCCATGAACAGCCGCTGCGTGGAGAGCGCGCCGTGGGTGGCGAAGTTGATCTTGCCGGGGTTGGCCTTGGCGGCTTCCATGAGGCCCTTGATGTCCTTGATGCCGGAGTCGCTGTTGACGGCGAGGCTCAGCCACATGACGGTGATCTGCGCCACGGCGCGGAAGTCCTTCAGGGAGTAGCCGGTGTTCTTGATCTGCGGGGTGGTGGAGAAGGTGGCGATGGCCGGGAAGCCGAAGGTGTAGCCGTCCGGGCGGGCCTTGGCGACGTCGAGCATGGCGGGCGCGCCCGCGCCGCCGCCCTTGCACACGATGTTCAGGGTGATGTCGTGCTTGGTCTGGAACCATTCGGCGAGGATGCGCGCGGCGATGTCCACCGCGCCGCCGGGGCCGAATGGGATGATGATGGTGACCGGACGGTCGGGATAGGCGGCGGAGGCGTTGGGCGTGCCGGAGAACAGGAGGGCGCAGGCGAGCAGGGCGCAGGTCAGGATTTTCTTCATGACGTTTTCCTTGAAGCGTAAGGGGTTGTCGGAAAGGCCCGGATGACCGGGAAACCTAAAGTTCCACTCTCGGGGCGGGGCCGAAGGTCTCGGCGGCCTGAAGCGCGGCGAGGGCCGCGAGCTTGCAGCGCGGGACGAAGGTGGAGGGGACCATGTATTCGTCGGCGGAGTGCAGGTTGGAGCCTTCGGGGCCCATGCTGCACACGGACGGAACGCCGAGCACGCTGGAGGTGTAGCCGGATTCCGCCGTGCCCTTGGAGGGCGCGGAGCGGACCGGGTAGCCGATGAGGCCGCCCGCGCGCTCGACGAGTCCGAAGAATTTCAGCACGTCGGCGGTGGGGACCAGAGGAGGCAGGCGCACGCCGCCGCTCAGGTGCGACGAGGTGCCGGGGATGACGGTCTTCGCGGTTTCGGCGCGCAGGGCTTGCGCGAGCCTGCGTCCGGTTTCCAGCGTCTTGAAGGTGATGTGGATGCGGGCCGAGGCGTGGGGGGCCACGGAGTTCGCGGAGGTGCCGCCGCTGACGAGGCCGGTGTTGACCGTCGTCTCGTTGGGCAGGTCCACGTACCGGTTGAAGGCGAGGATCTTGTGGGCCAGTTCGAGGATGGCGGAGGCCCCGTCCGCGTAGCAGCGGCCCGCGTGGGCGGCCTTGCCCGTGATTTCGAGGAACAGGTGCCCGGAGCCCTTGCGTTCGAGGGTCACGCCGCCGTCCGCGTAGCCGGGTTCGGTGCAGATGGCCGCGACGGCCCCGTTGAGCTGTTCGCCGAGGACGGGAGTGGCGGAGGGGGAGCCGAGCTCCTCGTCCGGCGAGAAGGTCAGGGTCATGGGCACGCGGATCAGGCCGAGCTCCTTGAGGGCGCGGGCCACGAACATGTTCTGGACGAGCCCGGCCTTCATGTCGGTGACGCCGGGCCCGGTGGCGCGGTCGGCGGCGCGGTCGAGGCGGAAGGGGCGGGCCGCCGCGGTCCCGGCGGGGAACACGGTGTCCATGTGCGCGAGGAAGGCGACGCCGGGTCCGGCTTCGGCGGGATGGGTGCGGGCCGTGAACACGTTGCCGAGCGCGGCCATCCACGGTTCGTCGGCGGGGACGGGCGCCTTGGCGATCTTCGCCGTATGGAATCCGGCGTTCCGCATCCATTCGCTGATCGTTTCGCCGAGGCGGTTCACGTCGTCGCCGTCGCTGGTGAAGGAATCCATGTTCACGATCCGTTCCAGCAGGGCGAGCATTTCGGGTTCCTTGTCGGCGAACCAGCCGTCAATCCGTTCTTTCCACAGCGCGAGTTCCA
>CAUHBW010000220.1 GCA_959604115.1 uncultured Bilophila sp.
ACGGTGTCATCCATTAAACCTCTCATGGGGGTGGGGGGACGGTAACATTACTGTATATTGGGGCCGGTCCCCCCTCCACACCTCCCCCTTTCCCTCCCAAGACTTTCGTCCTTATCGAATCCCTGTTCGCCGCGTTCCCTGTTGAAAGGGCGTGCGGCGGAATGGTGTGTTGAGAAGAGGGATACGAGGAAAGGGGATATCCCAAATGATGACGCCCCATGCAGGAGGACGGAGAAAGGCCGAGGCCGTCACCGAACACCGGCATGGGGCGTGTCGTTTCAGGAAAACAGAGGCTCCGTACCTTGCGGGAACGGTTGAAGCCGTGTGCCCGCTGCGATGGCCGGGCTCAGCCGAACCGTTCCACCAGCTCGCGCGCGTCCGGGAAAAGACGTTGCAGCGTTTCCCGTTCTCCCAGTTCAAAATCCGCGAAGTCGAACCCCGGCGCGACCGTGCAGCCCACCAGACTGAACGCCGATCCCGGAGCCGGGGTCGCCCCGAACCAGTATCCGGCGGGAACGGCCCATTGCAGGAGCTGTCCCCGCGTCACGTCCTGCCCCAGAACGACCTCTGCCGGACGGCCTTCCGGGGAAACCATGACCAGCCGCAGCGGATCGCCGAGGTAAAAGTGCCAGAGTTCGTCCTGCCGGATGCGGTGCAGCCGGGAAACCTCGCCCTGCCGCAGCAGAAAGAGAATGGCGGTGGAATAGGAGCGCGCCCCCGAAAAGGCGGGCAGAGCCTCCGCCGGGATGCTCCCCGCGCTGCGGTACGTCTCCCGGTAAAAGCCCCCTTCGGGATGTGGGGCCATGTCGAAATGGCGGACAAGTTCCTGTGCGTTCATGTCGTCTCCTCGTTGTTTGCGGAACGGGCGGTTTTCCCGCCCGGGTGCCTCCTGAAGAGCGGACGGAAAGGGACGGCCCGAAAAACCGGAACCGCATGTAAGGTGAGGCGTCCGGCTCGTGGGAAAAGGCCGGCGGAAGGGACCGACGCGGCGGCGCTTCCGGCTCATTCGGCACGGGGAGCCCCGGCCCCACTGGTCCGGCGAGTCCTTTAGCCTTTCAGCTTTTCAAGTTGAAAGGCTCGACGGGGTGGATTCTGCCGGAACCGCTTCAAGAGGATGACTCTTTGAAATGCGGTTTTTTCAAAGAAAATCCGCTCAGGATATGCCGCGCAAGGCCGGACGGTTCGTGTTTCCCGGAAAGGGACGGTGCGGCGGGAACGGAATACAAAAAAAGGACACCCTCGAAAGGATGTCCTCAAAAAAATGGCGGAGCGGAAGGGACTTGAACCCTCGGCCTCCGGCGTGACAGGCCGGCGTTATAACCGACTTAACTACCGCTCCGCAAAGTGACGAACGCTGTGTTCGTCTGACAACCCGTGAGGATTGCCGAATATGGAATCGGAAAAATCCGATAGAGACAAAAATGGCGGAGCGGAAGGGACTTGAACCCTCGGCCTCCGGCGTGACAGGCCGGCGTTATAACCGACTTAACTACCGCTCCGTTTTTGCATGGTGGGCAGTACAGGACTTGAACCTGTGACCCCCGCCGTGTGAAGGCGATGCTCTACCAACTGAGCTAACTGCCCATGCAGGAGAGGTATCTACCGAGGGTTTGCCGATCTGTCAACAAAAAAATGGCCTTTTCTCCAAAAAAAAATGCGCACTTTCGTTTCCGTTACAATTTTTCCGTTTTTTCTGCCTCTTTACAACGGTTGCCCCGCGCTTATGGTACAAGCTGAAAAACACGTTATCCCGCCCGCGTTTCGCCGCTTTCGGCGGCGTCCGGCGGGCGTTCGACGTGCCGTCCCGCCGCGCTCGCCGGGCCTCGAAGCATTTGCGTTTTCAGGGGAACCCCGGTATCTTCATCCAACTGTTTTCAGCTTCGGAGGCTGTTGTATGCACAAAAAGTCATGGGCCCTCGCCCTTGTTCTGTTTTCATTTTTGACCGTAGGCCCGTTGGCTTCCGGACAGGCCGACGCCGCCGGAGAGAGCAACGCCTCCGGAGCGGGCAAGCGCGCCGACGAACTCAAACGCTTCGACGATCTCAAACGGTTCAGTCAGGTGCTGGACATCGTCGAGCGTTTCTATGTGAAGGAAACCCCGCGCACCAACCTTGTGGACGGCGCGCTCAAGGGGATGCTCGAATCCCTCGATCCCCACTCCACCATGCTCTCCAAGGACGAATTCAAGGACATGCAGGAAAGCACGTCCGGCGAATTCTACGGCATCGGCGTGGAAATCACGATGGAGAACAACCAGCTCACCGTCGTGACCGCCATTGAGGACACGCCCGCCGACAAGGCCGGCATGAAGTCCGGCGACGTCATCCTCGCCGTGGGCGGCAAGCCCACGATGGAAATGACGCTTCAGGAAGCCGTCTCCCACATCCGCGGCCCCAAAGGGTCGGAAACCGTGCTGACCATCCTGCACCGCGACTCGAAGGATCCCGTGGACCTGCGCATCAAGCGCGACGCCATCCCGCTCATCAGCGTGAAGTCCCGCGAGCTGGAACCCGGCTACTACTGGATCCGCCTCACCCGGTTCAGCGAGCGCACCACCGAGGAACTCCTCGACGCGCTGGCCGCAGCCAGACGCAAGGGCCCGATCAAGGGCATCGTCCTTGATCTGCGCAACAACCCCGGGGGTCTGCTGGATCAGGCCGTGAGCGTTTCCGACGTATTCCTGAACAACGGCGTCATCGTCTCCATGCGCGGCCGTCAGGAAGAAACCGCGCGCGAATTCACCGCCAAGCCGCAATCCACCGACGTCGACGCCCCGCTCGTCGTGCTCGTGAACGCGGGGTCCGCTTCGGCCTCGGAAATCGTGGCCGGCGCGCTCGGCGACCAGAAGCGAGCCCTGCTCGTGGGCGAACGGACCTTCGGCAAGGGGTCGGTGCAAAACATCATCCCGTTGTCCGACGGTTCCGGCCTCAAACTGACCGTGGCGCTCTACTACACGCCTTCCGGGCGGTCCATTCAGGCCGAAGGCATCATGCCGGACCTCGAAATCCCGTTTGAAACGCCGAAGGACAACACGCCGGTCAGCTCCCTGCGCATGCTGCGTGAAAAGGATCTGAACAAGCACCTCGAAAAGACCGACGGCGACAAGAACAAGAAGGGCAAGAAGGCGACGCCTCCCGCGCCCGTGGCGCAGGACGGGCAGCCGCTGCCCGAGGCCAAGGAATTCCTCGATCGGGACAACCAGCTCCGCATGGGCCTCCAGTTCGTGAAGAGCCTGCCCAAGATTCGCACCATCCGCTAACAGCATCATCGGCGGGAGGACGCCGTCCTCCCGCCCGCATTCGCGCGACGGGGATCGCCCGCGCCATTGGAGTTTCATGGAGTGGTTTCCAGGTCTGCGGAAACGGCTGCGCCTCCCCGCCCCGTATCCGTACACCCTCAGAACAATCAAGGGGTCCATGCTGGCGACCCTGCTGGCGGGAACGACCTTTCTCATCGGTTACGCGACATGGGAAGTCGTCGACTACACGGCGCGCGGCGTGCGGCGAAACGCCCTCATGACCATTGAAACGGCGACGGCAACCTCCCGCCTGATCGCGGACAAGGCCGAAGAGGCCACGGACGCCCTCTTCCCCCGTCCGGTCCCGGCCGATCCGGCCTCCCTCGAATCCATTCTTCCGCCCAACAGCCATCTGGGAAACCAGATGAAGGACGCCATCCGCCGGGATACGCTGCCCTATCAGGAAGGCTCGGGCACGCTGACCGACGCGGCGCGCCAGCTCGACTTCGCCCTGCTCCAGACCGTGCTGCGCCTCCAGCTCGATCAGGAGCGCATCATGCTCCTGACGTCCGACTACCGCACGCGCGGAAAGGACATCTACCATCTCCAGCGCATGCGCATCTATCTGCCGCCCATCGGGGACGCCGGGGCGCGGCGGGCGGCCCCGCAGCCGCCCGTTCCGCCGGAAACCGCCGACGTGAAAGGCCCGCCGGAACCGGTCTTCCGCTTCCTCAACGCGCTGGCCGAAAGCCTCGACATCTGGGCCGACCGGGCCGTGCTCACCGAGTCTCCGGGCAAGCTCACGCTGGCGACCAAGGGCGTCCTGACCCACGAAATCTGGTTTGAACCCACGGACAGCTCGTTCCCGTTGCTTCCTCCGACGGACAAGGCCCCCCGCCTGACCATCGTGCTCAACGAAATGGGCGCGGACAAGGCGACCGCCGCCGAGGTGCTGGCCCTGCGCATGCCGATCACGGTCGCGGTCCTGCCCTACGCGAAGGACGCGGCGGCCACCGCCACCGCCGCGCACGAGGCCGGACAGGAAGTCATCGTGGACATGCCGATGGAATCCGCGCAGGCCCCCTTCATCTCGGCGGGCCCCGGAGAAATCACCACCGCCATGTCGGAAGAGGACATGCGCATCATCATGGAGGACGCGCTCGGCCACGTTCCCTACGCCACCGGAGCCAGCAACTACATGGGGTCGAAACTTACCACGAACGTGCCTGCTTCCCGGCGTTTCTGTGAAATTCTCGCACGTTCCGGGCTGTATGTACTTGACGACGTGACCCATGAAGAGTCAATTTTGTACGCGGAGGCGAGAAGGCGCGGCCTCCCGGCATGGCGCAGGACGCTCATGCTGAACACCGGTCCCAAAACGGAACACGCCGTCCTCGCGAGCCTGAAAAAGGCCGAGGAAACGGCACGCGCCAAAGGACACGCCGTGGTCATAGGCAACCCCGATCCCCAGGTGCTCGCCGCCCTCAAACGCTGGTCGGCGGAACGGGACACGAGCATCCGGCTCGTCCCCCTGCGCCTCCAGCCCGTCGAGGAAGAGACGCTGACGCCGGACGACCTCACGGCTCCGGCGGAACAGGACGTTCCCCCCGTCGAACACTGAGGCGCGTTCCCGTGCCGCGTCAGGCCGCTCGGGAAAGAAAAGCACCCCTTCATCACTCCGGCGGACGGACGCCGGAACGGCTTTCCCGTTCCTCTCGTCCCCGCGCGAACAAAGGAAACGACATGGATATGCCAGCAACGCTCGCCAACAAGAACATCGGCTGCATCGGCTGCGGCAACATGGGCGGGGCCATCATCGGCGGACTCGCCGGTGTGCCCGGCCCGCGCCTTTTCGGCTACAACCGGACCCCGAAACGCCTCGAACCGCTCGTCGCCAAGGGCGTCACCGCCGTGCCGGACATTCCGGGCCTTGCCGCCGCCTGCGACATCGTCATCGTCGGCGTGAAGCCCTACCTCGTCGGCGGCGTCATCGCCGAAGCCCTGCCCGCCCTGAAGCCCGAAACCGTGCTCATTTCCATCGCGGCGGGCGTCACCCTCGACGACCTGCGCGAAGCCGTGCAGGGACGCTGCCATGTGGTCCGCGTCATGCCGAACACCCCGGCCCTCGTGGGCGCTGGCATCTTCGGCATTCAGGAAGACCCCGAATTGCCCGAAAACGTGTTCCGCACGGTGCTGGACCTGTTCGGCCTGCTCGGCTCCGCCGTCGTGCTGCCGGAAAAAAAATTCAACGCCTTCATGGCGCTGGTGGGCTGCGGCCCGGCCTACGTCTTCCATTTCATGGACGCCCTTGCCGAAGCCGGGGTGACCATGGGCTTCACCCGGCAGGAATCGCTCGATCTGGTGACCCAGCTTGTCCTCGGATCCGCCAAGCTCGCGGCCCTGCCCGGCAGCCATCCCGCCATTCTGCGGGAACAGGTCTGCTCGCCCGCGGGCGTGACCATCGCCGCGATCAACCACCTCGATCGCACCGCCGTACGCGGACACATCATCGATGCTGTGCTGGCCGCCTACGCCAAAAGCTGACGGAGTTCCCCGGAGACGGGACTCTCAATCATTCGACGGGAGAGATGCGTTTCACGCCAATGCGGCGAAACGCGTCTTTCCCTATTCCGCAAGCGTCGACACGCGGCGCATACAAAGGAGAATGCAATGACAGGCCATGATTATTTCCGCGCCCTGCTGGAAGTGGCGACTGTGGTCAATTCCAGTCTGGAACCTACCGAGGTTCTGCACAAAATCACCGAACAGACCGCCAAGGCCATGAACTGCAAGGCCAGCACCATCCGCCTGCTCGACCGCACGGGCAAGATTCTGCTCGCCAGCGCGGCATGGGGGCTGTCCTCCGGCTACATGCGCAAAGGCCCCGTGGAAGTGGCGAAAAGCGGGCTGGACGGCGAAGTGCTCGCCGGAAAGCTCATCCACCTGCGCGACGCGTGCAGCGACGGACGCTTCCAGTATCCCGAAAGCGCCAAAGCCGAAGGGCTGGTTTCCGTACTGTCCGCACCGCTGATGGTCAACGGCAAGGCCATCGGCATTCTGCGCGTCTACTCCTCCGAGGAACGCGAGTTCACGCCGGACGAGTGCGACTTCATGCTCGGCGCGGCGAACATCTCCGCCATCGCCATCGAAAACGCCCGCATGCACGAAGCCACGCGCATGAACTACGAACTGCTCACTTCCTACAACTATCAGGTCTTTGAAGACTAAAGGATTCCCACATGCAGAAAGTCAGAGTCGGCATCAACGGTTTCGGCCGTATCGGCAGGCAGGTG
>CAUHBW010000221.1 GCA_959604115.1 uncultured Bilophila sp.
TGGGGAGGGGAGGAGGAAGCCTTTCTTCAGAAAGGTTCCTCCTCCCCTCCCCAATCTTCATAATCAACTCATCTTTTACTTGATGAGGTCTTTGCGGTAGCCGCGGATGCGGAGGCTGTTCAGCTTGATGAAGCCGGCGGCGTCCTTGTGGTCGTAGGTGGCGCATTCCTCGAAGGTGGCGAGGTCGGCGCAGTACAGGGTGTTCTTGGATTCGCGGCCTACGGGCCACGCGTTGCCCTTGTAGAGCTTCAGGCGGACGGTGCCGGAGACGCGCTCCTGCGACTTGTCGATGAAGGCCTGCATGGCTTCGCGCTCGGGGGAGTACCAGAAGCCGTTGTAGATGGCTCCGGCATAGGAAGGCATCAGCATGTCGCGGACGTGCATGGTTTCGCGTTCCATCGTGATGCCTTCGAGGTCCTTGTGGGCCACGTAGATGATGGTGCCGCCGGGGGTTTCGTACACGCCGCGGGACTTGATGCCCACGAAGCGGTTTTCGACCATGTCCACGCGGCCGATGCCGTGCTTGCGGCCGAGGGCGTTCAGCTTCACCATGATCTGGGCGGGGCTCATGGCTTCGCCGTTCACCGCGACCGGATCGCCGTGTTCAAAGGTGATGGTGACGTATTCGGGCTCGTCGGGAGCCTTTTCGACCGGAACGGCCATGATGTGGGAGGCTTCGAGGGGCTCTTCCCACGGGTCTTCCAGTTCGCCGCCTTCAAAGCTGCAATGGAGCATGTTGCGGTCCATGCTGTAGTGCTTCGCGCCGGAAGAGATCGGAATGCCATGCTGTTCGGCGAAGAAGTTCAGGGCGGTGCGGGACATCAGATCCCATTCGCGCCACGGAGCGATCACGCGCAGATCGGGAGCGAGGGCGGCGGCGGACAGCTCGAAACGGACCTGGTCGTTGCCCTTGCCGGTCGCGCCGTGGGCGAGGGCGTCAGCGCCTTCGGCGCGGGCGATTTCCACGAGACGTTTGGTGATCAGCGGACGGGCTACGGAGGTGCCGAGCAGGTAACGGCCTTCATAGAGCGCGCCGGAGCGGAGCATGGGGAAGATGAAGTCCTTGGCGAACTCTTCGCGCAGGTCTTCGATATAGGCCTTGGACGCGCCGGTCTTGAGAGCCTTTTCGTCAACGCCGTTCAGGTCGTCTTCCTGCCCCACGTCGGCGGTCATGGTGATGACTTCGCAACCGTAGTTCACCTGCAACCACTTCAGGATGACGGAGGTGTCCAGCCCGCCGGAGTAGGCGAGCACCACTTTCTTGATGTTTCTCTGCTGAGCCATGAGATCTCTCCAATGAGATTGAGGAATATGCTTTCGGGGCCGTTTCCGCGAAGGAAGCGTTCCCGTTAGAGCCAGAGGTACGGGTTGTTGGCGAGTTCTTCACCCACGTTGGTGTTGGGGCCGTGGCCGGGATAGACCTCGGTTTCCTGCGGAAGGATGAAGATTTTCTTGTGCAGCGACTTGCGCAGGGCTTCCGCGCTGCCGCCGGGGAAATCGGTGCGGCCCACGGAGTGGTAGAACAGCAGGTCGCCGGTCATGACGGCGTTCTGGTCGGGGAAGTGGATCGAAAGGCTGCCGGGCGTATGGCCGGGCGTGGCGAGCACGTCGCACTTGATGGTGCCGAACGTGTGCGGGCCTTCCTTGAGGTCTTCCCATTTGAAGGGAGTCACGGCGGGGAAGCCCCACGCGCCGCTGCCGCCGAGTTCGCCGTCGAGCAGGGAAGCGTCTCCGGCGGGACCGTAGACCGGCGCGCCGGTCGCTTCGTGCAGCGCCGCGACGCCGTACAGGTGGTCGAAATGGTAATGCGTGCACAGGATGGCGCGCAGCGTGAGCTGGCGTTCCTTGAGCAGGGCGAGGACTTCGCCGAGGCCACCGTTCAGATCGCCGCCCGGATCGACGGCGACGGCGTCGGAACCGTTGATGACGACGTGACAGTTGGTTTCCAGCGGCCCGAGAGGAAACGTTTCGATGGACATGGTTACTCCCTCTATGAACAAACGATCCTGAAACGCGGCGCGCCTTCCCGCTCGGGCGGCGTACCGGAACAGGCCGGTTGCGGCTGTTAGGTTCGGAATATCCTTTGCAAACAGGATAAACTGGATGACTATAGCCCGAAGCCGTGATTCCTGCAAATCCCCCGCCGGTCCCCAACAGGGCGGTCCGGCTCGATTTCCTGGGAGCTATTTCCAGCAAGGACGGCGTATTGGGGCGGAACGGCTTGGGGGAGGCGGCACGCGACGACGGCGTCGTCGCGCGCCTTCCCCGAAAGTTCGGGAATGTTTTCCCGTTCCCGGAGACGCTATTCCGCGCCGTCCCCGCCGTCGTTCCCGTCCGCTTCCTCAATGGAGCGGCTGTATTTGCAGGTTTTCTCGGGGCAGGCGATGTGCCTGCCTCTGGCTTTGGTGTTTTTCAGCACCAGCAGCGGGGAACCGCATTCGGGGCAGGGCTCCGCGATGGGCCAGTCCCACAGGGCGTAGTCGCACTGGGGATAGTTGCTGCACGAGTAGAATATCTTGCCGCGCTTGGAGCTTTTTTCCACCAGAACGCCGCCGCAGCCTTCGCGGGGGCAGGGCACGCCGGTGGAGTAGGGCTCCGCGTGCTTGCAGTCGGGATAGCCGGAGCAGGCGATGAACCGGCTGCCGGTGCGCGACCGCTTGAGCACGAGATCCTTGCCGCATTCGGGGCAGGTGCCGACCTTTTCAAACTCCGGCTTCACCTTTTCCTGAAGGTGGATCTGTCCCTGCTCGTCGCGGGTGTAGTTCGAGGTGTAGCGGCAGGCGGGATAGCCCGTGCAGGCGAGGAATTGCCCGGTCTTGCCGAACTTCACCGCCAGCGGCTTGCCGCATTCGGGGCAGGGGATGTCCGTGACCGTATCGGCCTTGGCCTTGCCCATGCTCTTGGAGGCTTCAAGCAGAGTGGGGTCGAAATCCTTGTTGAAATTGCGGAGCAGGGCCACCCAGTCCTGCCGGCCTTCGGCCACCTTGTCGAGCAGCTCCTCCATGTGCGCGGTGAAGCCCACGTCCATGAGCGTCTTGAAGTGCTCGCGCAGGCGGTCGCAGACCACGCGGCCCAGATCGGTGGGCGCGAAGTGCTTTTCCTCCAGCCGCACGTAATCGCGGTCCTGCAGGGTGGAGATGATGGAGGCGTAGGTCGAGGGGCGGCCGATGCCGAGTTCTTCCAGTTCGCGGACCAGCGAGGCTTCGGTGAAGCGCGGGGAGGGCTGAGTGAACTTCTGCTCCTTCGTCAGGCTGTTGAGCTTGAGCGTCTCGCCCTTGGAGAGGGAGGGCAGCTCCACGCTTTCTTCATCCTTGCTCTTGGGCATGGCGGCGAGGAAGCCGGGGAAGAGCATGCGTTCGCCCTTGGCGCGCCACTGCGCCGGGCCGTTGTCGATGGTCACGGTGGTGTCGTGGAAGCGGGCCGCCGCCATCTGGGAGGCCACGAAACGCGACCAGATGAGCCGGTAGACCTGATACTGATCCGGGGCGAGGAAGGGCTTGGCCTCCTCGGGGGTCAGGGTGACGTCGACGGGGCGGATGGCTTCATGGGCGTCCTGCGCGTCGGATTTGGTCTTGAAGTTCCGCTTGCCGCCGGGCGCGAGGTAGTCCTTGCCGAAACGCCCTTCGATGAAGGCGGCGGCGGCCTGCTGCGCTTCGTCCGCGATGCGCACGGAGTCGGTACGCATGTAGGTAATGAGAGCCACGGTCCCGCGATCCCCGAGTTCCAGACCTTCGTACAGACGCTGCGCGATGTTCATGGTGCGCTTGGCGGGGTAGCCGAGACGCTGGTTGGCGGCCTGCTGGAGCGTGGAGGTGATGAACGGCGGCATGGGCGCGCGGCTGCGTTCCTTTTCCTCGATGGCGCTGATCGTGAACGGCGCGCCCTTCATGGCCTTTTCCAGCGCGTCGGCGGTGGCGGCGTCGGGGATGACGGGCTTCTTGCCTTCGACCTTCCAGAGTTCGGCCTTGAACGGCGGGGGCACCGCGCCTTCGAGGATGGCCTTGAACAGCCAGTATTCCTCGGGCACGAACGCCTGCCGTTCCTCCTCGCGTTCCACGATGAGGCGCAGGGCCACTGACTGGACGCGCCCGGCGGAGATGCCACGCTTGACGTTCTTCCAGAGCAGCGGGGAAATCTTGTAGCCCACGAGGCGGTCGAGCACGCGGCGTGCCTGCTGCGCGTCGAACAGGTTGACGTTGAGGTCGCGCGGGTGGTCCAGCGCCTCGTGCACGGCGCGGGAGGTGATTTCGTTGAACTGGATGCGCTTGATGTTGGGATTCTTGTCCTTCACCAGCTCGGCGACGTGCCACGCGATGGCCTCTCCCTCGCGGTCCGGGTCGGGAGCGAGATAGACGGTGTCCACCTTGGCGGCGGCTTCGCGCAGAGCCTGCACGACCTTTTCCTTGCCCTGGATGATTTCGTAGTCCGGGGCGAAATCGTTGGCTTCATCCACGCCGATGCTGCTCTTGGGCAGATCCCTGATATGGCCCACGCTGGCCTGCACCAGATAGCCGGGGCCCAGAAATTTCTTGATGGTCTTCACCTTGGCGGGAGATTCGACGATAATGAGACTTTTGCCCATGTGCGCATCCTTTTGACTGAATCCGTCACGGAAAATAAACCCGTGGCGCAGGACAACATACGACACTGGCGCGTAACGTCAAGCCGTGAGGCGGGGGAAGGCCCGTTTTGCGGGAAGCCCCTTCCCCGGCCCCGCCCGTAAAACGTTGATGAACGGGAGGTCCGCGAAAGGGGCTCTGGCGCACGGAGGGATTTGTCTTGTCGGGCAAATGCGGTCAGTCCCGGACGGACATCAAGAGGAAAGCGGGGAGCCGACAAGGGCGAAACGCTTCGGGAGAGACGGGACGGGGTGTGGAGGAAGGGAATCTCCGCTTCAGAGCTCATTCCCATCCCCTCTTTTTTAGAGCGTATTTCCCTTGAACCGCTTTATCTTTCAAAGGTTCATGCTGCCGGAGAGCGCTCTCCGGCAGCATCCGCGCCGCGTTGCGGCGGTCGGGCCGCTGGTCGCCCCGCCTTTCAACAGTTCAAGTTGAAAGATTTTACGCTTCAAGCCGTTTCAGGGCGGCGGCGCACTCGGGACTGCCAAGGTCGGCGCCCTTCTTGTACCAGAACAGGGCCTGCGTCTTGTCGGCCTTCACGTCCTTGCCCTGCTCGTACATCTGTCCGAGGCGCAGGCAGGCGTCAACGTCGCCGGCGGTGGCGGCCTTCTGGTAGAATTCAAGCGCCTTGTCCTTGCTCTGATCCACGCCGTAGCCCTTGGCGTAGAGATCTCCGATGGCGCTGTAGGCGAGGGCGTACCCCTGATCGGCGGCCTTCTGGAACCAGCTCATCGCGGAGGAATAGTCCTTCTTTCCTTCCATATGGAGCTGGCCGAGCCTTGCCTGCGCGGCGGCGTAGCCCTGACTGGCGGCGGATGTGAACAGGGTGACCGCCTGTTCCGTATCCTTTTTGACGCCCCGGCCCAGTTCGTACATCCGCCCGAGCAGATACTCGGCGTCGGGATGGTTCAGTTTGGCGAGGGGCTCCACGATGATGAAGGCTTCCTCGTAGCTTCCGGCGTCGTAGGCTTTCTGCGCGTCCTGAACCGTGGGCGTGGGCGCGGCCTTGGCGTCGGGAGTCTTCGTTTCGGCGGTTTGCGGTGTCTTGGCTTCGGCGGGCGCGGCTTCCTGTTTGGCGGGAGCGGGCTGCGCCTTGGTTTCCGCCTTGCCTTCTTCCCTAGATCCGGGGTTGGCGTCGGCGGTTTTTTCCGTCGCCGCCGTCGGGCGAGCCGCTTCTATCGCCAGCGCTTCCGCGGCGGGAGCCAGCGAGAGCAGGGTGACGGCGACCAGTGCGGGAACAACCTGTTTCGTATTCATATGCAACCTCCTGTCGGCATACAGGGCGAACCGCAGACCGGAGTCTCCGGCCTTTTTCAGTCGGAGGCGTTTCAACCCTTGGAGCCCATACGAAACCGGCTCCCGCGCTAGAGGTCAATGATTTACGGCGCGACGAGCGGAGGCGGAGAACGGGGGAGCGAAACCGGGGGAAGGGGGAGGGAAACTTTCTGGAGAAAGTTTCCCTCCCCGTTCCCCCGGACCACCTTCCCTCTCTCTTCAAAGACTTTCGTCCTTATTGAATCCCTGTCCGGCGATTGGGGAAACAAGAAAGAACTTTTTTATGTGGTGGAAAGTGCGGGAAGAGAGGAAAGATGATGTTGCCGTGAGGCGGCTTCTTAAAAAGAAAAAACAACAAGTGGATGAGAAACGAAAAAAGACGACCCTGCGGAAAGAATCCGCCCGCAGGGATACCCGGAACCGCCATAGCGGGCGGCCGCGCAAGTGAAAGTCTTGGAAGGGGAGGGATGGGGTTTGGGGAAGGGAGGGGGAAACTTTCTGAGAAAGTTTACCCAACCATCCCCCAAATTAAAGTTGTTCAAACTGTGTATATGCGCGGGGGTGCGCCCGCCGAG
>CAUHBW010000222.1 GCA_959604115.1 uncultured Bilophila sp.
GGCTTGAGCAGGTTGCCCGCGTCCATCGCGCCGTCGGTCTTGCCCGCGCCCACGATGGTGTGCAGCTCGTCGATGAACAGGATGATCTGCCCTTCGGACTTCTGCACTTCGGACAGCACGGCCTTGAGCCGTTCCTCGAACTCGCCGCGGTACTTGGCGCCCGCGATGAGCGCGCCCATGTCGAGCGCGAAGATCGTCTTGTTCTTGAGCCCTTCGGGCACGTCGCCCTTGACGATGCGGTAGGCCAGCCCTTCCGCGATGGCGGTCTTGCCCACGCCCGCCTCGCCGATGAGTACGGGGTTGTTCTTCGTGCGCCGCGACAGGATGCGGATGACGCGGCGGATTTCCGCGTCGCGCCCGATCACCGGATCGAGCTTGCCCTTGCTGGCGGCTTCGACGAGGTTGCGCCCGTACTTGCTCAACGCCTCGTAGCTTTCCTCGGGGTTGGCGGAGGTCACGCGGTGCGGGCCGCGCACGGCCATCATGGTTTCGGTAAACTTTTCGGCGGACAGTCCGGCGTCGGCGGCCACCTGACCGAGGCCGGTCGAGGCGGGTTCGCGCAGAAGTTCCGCGAAAATGTGCTCCACGCTGACGTATTCGTCACGCAGCCGCTTGGCGAGGGCCTCGGCGTTGGCGATGGCCTTGGCGACCCGCTGCGAAATGGTGATCGTGCCCATCTCCGCGCCCGGCCCGCGCACGGACGGACGCTTCTTGAGCGCGGCCTCCAGCGCCGTGACCAGCGCCTTGGGGGCGACGCCCGCGCGTTCCAGCACGCGGGGGACAAAGCCGTCTTCCTGATTCACCAGTGCGAGCGCCAAATGTTCGGCGTCCACTTCCTGATGACCGTACTGGGCGGCGAGCCCCTGCGCCGTGGTCAGCGCTTCACGGGATTTTTCGGTAAATCTGTTTATATCCATAATGGTTCACCTCAATTGCGTTGGCGTGCTTCCGTCGCGCGCCTCCCGGAGAAGATCCGGGAACGCAACGCGACCGCACAAACGATATCGCTATCGCTTTCTCTTCTACAATAAGGCGCTCTAACGGTCTGTCAATTCCCTGATGCGCAATTCTAACATTGCGATACGGTCCAGCAGATCCATGACGATGGAGCCGCCGAGCGTATGCAGTTCAAAGTCGCTGCACAGCCGTTCCAGTTTTCGCAGGCGGTAGACGTCCTCCTGCCGGAACAGCAATGCGGCGTCCGCCGTGCGCGTGGGATGCAGCCAGCCGATGTCCATCAGTTCGGAAAGGCGGTCCGGGGTGGTCCCGGTCAGTTCCAGAAATTCGCCCCAGACGACGAGAGTCGAGCGGCTCGGCACATCCTTTGTATTCTTCAAGAGTTCCATACAATCATCTCCCCTGACGTCGGCCTTCGAGGCCCGGCATTAAAGCATTCCAACTTCACAAGTTGCAATGCGAGGCGGCGAGTAGACCGAGCCGCCCGCCGCGATGCGGCGCGGATTCTGCCGAAGATCGCGATCTTCAGCGGAATGAGCCTTTGAAAAGCGGAACTTTTCAAAGGAAATCTGCCTTAACGTTCCGCTGCGAGGGCTTCCCACAGTTCGCGCTGCTTCGGCGTAAGATCCTTCGGCGCATCAATGCCGACGCGCACATACAGATCCCCGCGCGAACTTGCGGGTCCGAGCCCCTTGCCCCGCAGGCGCATCTTCTTCCCGCTGCCGGTCCCGGCCGGGATGGAAAGCTCGACGTTCCCGTCAAGGGTGGGAACGGTGACCTTGGCCCCGAGCACGGCCTGCCACGGCTGGAGCCGCACCTCATAGGTGAGGTCCGTGCCGTCCACATGGAACAGCGAATGCGGCGCGAAGCGTATCCGCAGATACAGATCGCCCTTCGCCCCGCCGTTCGGTGACGCGTACCCCTGCCCGGCGAGGCGGAGCTTGGCCCCGTCCTTCACTCCGGCGGGGATGTTGACCTTAAGGGTCTTGGGACCGTCGCCGCCCTGCAGGGTGACGCTGCGTTCGCCGCCCTTCACCGCATCCTCAAGGGAAACGGTGATGTCGGCCTCGACGTCGCGTCCCCGCTGCGGGCGGGACGAAAAGCCGTCGAAGCCCTGTCCGCCGAACTGCGCGCTCTGACGGCCCCCGAACAGCGTCTCGAAAAAGTCGCTGAAGCCGGACCCCTCGAAGCCCTG
Source organism: uncultured Bilophila sp. (assembly GCA_959604115.1). Classification (GTDB taxonomy): domain Bacteria; phylum Desulfobacterota; class Desulfovibrionia; order Desulfovibrionales; family Desulfovibrionaceae; genus Bilophila. Next base: position 2,153 of record CAUHBW010000222.1, read on the forward strand.
TCCGCCGGAAAATTCCTGTCCGTTGAACGTAAAGCGCGTCCCGCCGCCGAACGGACCGCCGCCCCCGAAGGGGTTGCCGCCGGAGAACTGCTGACCCTGCTGCCAGTTGGGGCCGAGCTGGTCATACATTTTCCGCTTCTGTTCGTCTTTGAGAACTTCGTACGCCTCGTTTATTTCCTTGAATTTTTCCTCGGCTTCCTTGTTGCCGGGGTTCAGGTCCGGGTGGTACTGGCGGGCGAGTTTCTTGAAGGCTTTTGAAATCTCATCCTTGGAAGCCTCACGCCCCACACCCAGTATCTTGTAGTAATCCTTATATTCAACACTCATAGCATCGAGCCTCCTCTGGACACGCCTGTTGACGCGCGTGAAGCCGCGTCCGGAACCGGACGCCGCTTCAACGGATCATATGTAAAGCCGATCCGGTTCCAGTCAAGGCGGTTAGAGTCCGGCGGAGAGCCCCCCGCAGCCATTGAAAAAAAAGGGCGTTGCGGCTAGGCTCGTGGCATCCCGGCCGCTTATCCGACCAGCCAAGGAGCCTTTCCATGTCCTCCCGCCCCACGTCCGCCTCCATGCTGTCCATGCTTCCGCAGCCCATTCAGCCGATCCCCGGCGAATCCTTCAACGACCGCATCCTGCTCCTGCTCGCGGCGGTCGCCTCCACGGACGGCATGCTGACCTATCGGGAGTACCAGCTCGTGCAGGAAGCCGCCGAAGCCATTTTCGGCGAGCGCGCCCTCCACGCGGAGCTACAGGCCAAGCTCCACTACGCGCTCCTGAACCCGCCGTCCGATCCCGCCGAAATCGCCCGCGACATGGCGAATCAGGCCGACGCGCAAAAGGTGTCCTCCACCTTCGTGGACACCATGCTCAAGGCTTTGTCCCTCATCGGCGGGCACGAGGAGCGGGTGGACGAAAAGGCGCAGTCGCTGGTCAACGACATCGAATGGGCGTTCCGCAAGTCGCGCCTCGAACGCAGCGCGGGGCGGGGCATCGGCCTCGGGCTCAACGTCGGGGAAAGCCTCGGCGGGCTGTACCGCATGGCCACGAGCGTGCTCCCCACCCGCAAGGACATCGCCAACTGGTTCGCGCCGGAAACCACCCAGTTCAACGCGGACATGGAGCATTTCGCCAGCTCCCTCGACCGCATCGCGTGGACCCTCGACGACATGGACCTGCGCGAGGAGCTCTACCTGTTCCGCAAGATGCTGCGCCGCCAGCCGTTCAAGATCGTCATCGTGGGCGAGCGCAAGCGCGGCAAAAGCTCGCTCATCAACGCGATCATCGGGCAGGAGCTGTCCCCGGTGCGCGAGTCCACGCCGGAAACCGCCACAGTGGTCGAATTCCGGTACGCCCACGCCCCGGACTACAGCGTGCGCTTTCTCGATTCCAGCCAGTTCGCCCGGCTGGAGGACTACCTCGAAAACGAACAGGACAACCTCCTGCTCACCCGCAAGATCGAACACATCCGCAAGGGCGTCGCGGACGGCACCTTCATCCCCGGCAAGCTCCTCTCCGGCATCACCTGCTGGGACGATCTGTCCGACTACATCAGCCTCGAAGGCCGCTTCTCGGGCTTCGTGGCCCGCGTGAGCGTCGGCCTGCCGCTGGACACGCTCCGCTCGGGCGTCGTGCTCGTGGACACCCCCGGCCTCAACGACACCGACCAGTTCCACGACTACCTCTCCTATGAGGAAAGCCTTGAAGCGGACTGCGTGATCTTCGTCATGGACGCCCGCGACCCGGGGTCCAACTCCGAGCTGTCCCTGCTCCGCAAGCTGGCCCGCAGCGGGCGCACCGTGAGCATCATCGGCGTCCTGACCAACATCGACCGCCTCAACAGCGCGGCCAGCCTCGAACTGGCCCGCGAGCAGGCCCGCACCGTCCTGCGAGAAGCCTGCCGCAGTTCCGGTCAGGTGGAACTGGCGGGCGTCGTCGCCCTCAATACCCGGCAGGCCGTCGAGGAACGCTGCCGCAACAAGACCGCCCTCACGGATACGCTGAAGGTTTCCAGGTCCGTTTCCGGCGAACTCGAACAGCTTCTGTCGATCCTGCGGGAAGTCATGGACCGCGACACCGGCAAGGAGGCCTACCGCCGCAAAATCGCGGAAGCGTACACCCGGATCGCGGATTCGGCGCGGGAGCGGCTCCGTCGGCATGTGCAGGAATACCGCGACTCCCTGCCCAGCCCCGAACTCCTCGGCATGCTGGACGCGCACGCCAAGCAGCTCTCCGCCGCCGCCCTGTCCTCGCTCGAACAGGCCCGGCAGGTGGTGGACGCCGCCGCCAAGGATCTCGACGCGTGGGACGTCGCCACGGAAAAGGCGCTGGAGAAATTCCGCGAAACCCTCGTCCTGCGGCTCATGGACGCCGTGGGCCGCAAGGTTTCCGAACTCGGACACCAGTTCGCCAAGGACGCCGTATGGAAGGAATTCGACGCGACCGAAGCCCGGACCATCGCCCGCCGCGCCGTGGACGAATTTCTTGAGGAACAGCGCGGCATCCTGCGCGGCTGGGAAGACAAGCTGCGGCTGTTCTCCGCGCGCATGGACGAATTTTCGCAGGAGTGCCTCGCTCGCCTCAGCTCCAACATCGACGGCCTTCAGGACGACCCCGGCGAAGTCAACGGCACCTCCTCGGCGGCGACGCACTTCCTCGTGCAGACCCACCGACACATGAAGAACCTCGCGGTCTTCACCACCGGCCTGACCGTGGGCCGCCTCACCGCCCTCGGGCCGATCTCGATCCTCGTCACCGCGGGCAACATCCTCGCGCTGGCGACGGCAAGCCCCTTCGCGGCGGCGGTGGTCGCGGCGGTGGCGGGAACAGCCGGACTGCTCTACCACCTCGGACGCGAGGACAAGCGCAAGGCGGCCTTCCTCGACAAACGACGCCGCGACGCCGAAGAATACGCGGAACGCATCTGCGACGCTCTGCGGCAGGAACTCGGCGGCGTCCGGGAAGACCTCGGCAAGGCCTACGAGTTCGAGGTCAAGCGCGGCTTCGCCCCGGCGCTGGAAAGCCTGTTCCACCAGTCCGTGCACCTGCGCCTGTTCCTCGACGTCATGCAGAAAATCCGCGGCGACGTTTCCCGCTACGACGAACACGTGCAAAAGCAGCTTGAGGAACTCGGCGGCGTCCTGAACCAGCACTGAGAGGGGTCACGCCGCAACGTCCGCGACAATCGTTACCCATCGCCAACATGCCCGGAGCAACCGTGTACACCATCCGTCAGGTCCGCCCCGCCGACTACGATTCGATTTACGCCTTCGTCAGGACGGCGTTCGAGACCGCGAAGGTTTCGGACGGCACCGAACAGGATTTCGTCCTCGGCCTGCGGAAAGGCGGACTCGTTCCCGAGCTGGAACTGCTCGCCGAGGACAGTGGCGTACTCATCGGTCACATTATGCTGACCAAGGCGTTCATCCGCAGGGACGGAGCCTCGGTCGGCACGCTCCTCCTCGCGCCCCTGTCCGTCGCGCTCGCCCGCCGGAACCACGGCATAGGCGGGGCGCTCGTCCGCGAAGCGCTCGACAGGGCGACGGCGCTAGGACACGCCTCGGCCGTGCTCGTCGGCGATCCCGCCTATTACGGGCGGTTCGGATTCCGCGCCGCCGCGCCCGTCGTCTATCCCGGCGTGCCCGGCGAATACACGCTGGCCTGTGAGCTGGTTCCCGGCGCCCTGTCCGGCGTCGCCGGAGACATCACCCTTCCCTGACCATCCCAACCCCAAAGGAATACGCCATGAAATCTCTCTGTCTCGCTCTGGTCTGCGCCCTGCTTCTCCCCGTCCTCGCCCATGCCGACGACTCGGACGTGGGGTGCGTGACCACGGAATGGAAGCTGCTGGGGGCGAACCACAAGGTCTGCGTTTCGGCCTTCACCGACCCGGACATTCCGGGCGTGGCCTGCTACATCAGTCAGGCGAAGACCGGCGGCGTGTCCGGTTCGCTCGGTCTGGCGGAAGATCCGTCCAACTTCTCGATTTCGTGCAGTCAGATCGGCCCCATCGAAATCCCGAAGAAGCTGCCCAAGCAGGCCAACGTCTTCCGCGAATCGACCTCGGTGTTCTTCAAGGCCACCCGCGTCACCCGCATCTGGGACCCCAAGCGCAACACCCTCGTCTACCTCGCCGTCAGCCGCCGCATCGTGGACGGCTCTCCGTTCAACGCCATTTCCACCGTGCCGGTGAGGAAGTAAAGGCGAATCGAGGGCGGGAAGGGGGAACCTTTCTGGAGTAAGGGTGCCCCCTGCCCCCCCCCGTGACCCACCCAGGCCCCACCCCAGACCGGACACCCGA
>CAUHBW010000223.1 GCA_959604115.1 uncultured Bilophila sp.
GACTTTGGCCCCGGCGTTTTCAATGGCGAGACGCAGCGTGGGAAGGTCCTGCGGCGGCATCAGGAAGTAGACGTTCTTGACGGGCCGGGGCGGGGCGAACCTCGGGGCGGGCTGAATGCCTCTGGCCTTCTGGCAATCCAGTAACGCCTCGGCCCAGTCGTCCTCATAGATGATGAAGGTCTTGCATCCCGCCGCCCTGCTCGCAATGGCTCCGTCTATCTTGCTCCCCGAACTCTTGCTGCGCCACTGCGGATTGGAGAGCGTGCCCACGACGACGTAACATTTCCCCGTCTTCACGGGGCGCGGCTTGACCGTGGCTCCGAGCTGGGCCGTAGCCTGTTCGCAAGCCTTGCGGTCCCCAAAGGCGAACTCTCCGGTAAAACAGAAGGTCGCCGAAAAATCTATCGACTCGACATGGTCAAACATGGGGTCTTCACGAGAGATGGCTTGCTGCTCATGCATGGTCCACCTCCCCGAGGCCGGAAATGAGAACCCGGAGCAATTCCACATCCATCATCTGTTCGCTCCGTTTGAACTCATATCGCTCACCCTCTATGCTGTACACAGACACGACTCCCGATGACGGCGCGTCACCTTTTTTCGACCGCCATTCAAGCACCTGCAACGCCGTTCCTGCATGTTCGCCCTGCCCATGAAAGGTCGTGTTTGAAAAATCAAAATTCTTTCCCTGTGTCCACAGCGCTGTCTTTTGGCCCTGCACGGAGCGCGGCGTATACAGGATATCCAGACGGCTTGCCATGCTGTCCTGTACGTCGAAGGCCCACCCCTCCGACCATGGCAGGTCTCTCAGCCCTTTTTCAATAGCTCCGCTGTCGCTCTGGGGGCAAGGAAGCAACCGGGTAAAACGCTTCGTTGCAGGTGCCGCCAGCAACTCATCCAGCAAATCCAACGCCCTTTTCTGAAATTCATTCATGAGAGCCTCTCCTCATAGATTGATGGATATACGGTAAACATTTTAGCGCAAGGCGGTCAACGAAAAGGATGGGGAAAGGCAAAAGGGCTGGCGGCGTTGCCTGCGTGTCTCCTCATCATACAAGACAAAAACAACCCCGGTAGTGTGGGAGCACTGCCGGGGCTGGAAAATGGTTGGAGTATCAGGTCTACCGGAAGTTATTGGAGTGAGGGAAGAATCACGGTACGAACAGCATCGGAAAACGCTTTTGCCTGCGGACAAAGTTCTTCTACCGTAGCCCAATTGGTAGTTATGTCATGCTGATGTGACAGATATGCCTTTTTCGTCTTTTTTACATGAGACCTTAATTTGTCAGGAATATTAGTCCGGCATTCCAGATTACTGAGCCCCCGTGCATCTGCTGTTCTCCAAGCGGCATACCCCCACGTTTCCGTATTGTATGCGGGCAGACACCAGAGGACGTTAGCTTCGGTCGTTACCGGGGCAAGCCAGCTCTTTACGACCTCTTTCAATGCGTCAGCAGACGCGCTCGCCGGAGGGCAGGGTTTTGCACAGGGTAAGGGGAGAAACCCCTCGCAGGGGATATTGGGCTGTGTATAGGAACCCCGGCTGACGTCAACATCAAGATGAATAATGACAAAATCATAGCTTAACTGAGCTGCCACAATAAGATTTCCGGCCCCTAGTTCGGGGACAGAACGACACCATCTGCACACACCGCCCCAACCGCCCCCGTGGATACCTGCTGTGGCATCCGCACTGCCCCCCAACACTCCATCTTCAGGAGTGTCCGGCTGAAGCTGCCTAAGAATGATGGCTGTACCTTGAGGCAAAAGAGCCTCCAGAGCCGCTTCAATGACAATCTTGTCCGTGGCTCCTTCCGCAATAAGCGCAATACGGATGGGATCAGACATCTGGCATCCCTCCCAAATGCCCCATGACCCAAAGGCGGGAAAGCGGCCATTTGTTCTCTGACGCCAGTTGTTTGAGTTTATCAGTCAGCACAACACGATGGATTCTTGTAATTCCCTGATTATCCCGATCTACAGTAAACAGGCGTACCCTGTCGTCATTGATGGGAAGTCCATCCAAAACAATAGGGTTATGTACCGTCAGCAAAGCCTGACGTGGCTCGGTTTTGTGCTGGAGTATCCAGCTACAGAATTGCCGCATCAGCCTCTGCACCAAACGGGGATTGAGAGCCTGATCGAAATTATCCACGGCAAACAATGGTGCCATTTCTGGAGAGCGGGCCAAAACCAGTGCAAACAGGACGTACAAAGCCCCCTCGCTGGCATCGTAGGCAGTTAGGCTATTTCTGCCTTCTTTCATGAATCTGTCTTGAAAAACAAGAACATTCTGCTGACGGGGAACAGCAGGAGACAAAAGCAACGAGGCTGAACGCGACAGCTTCACATCGCCAACCCACTCCAGCAATTCAAGAGCTTCCTCAAAAAACTCTTCTTCATCAGCAGACTGCACCAATACATCTACAGCCTCAGCAAGGCCTCCCCCCTGCAAACCGACCGCTCCCCTGATAGAATCAGGAAGAAGGCCGCGCAGCGTAGGCGTATTCGGGGTATAAATGGCGTAATCCTGCAGTCTTTGCAAAAAATGAATTTCTGGAGAATCAGGTGCAGAACCTGTAAGCGAGGTAGCGGCTAGCCCAACTTCCTTGTTTATCCATGTTTTTACACCACCTGCAAAGAGTTTTTCCTCTCCAAAGTACAGGGATTCTGTCTTGTACTGCCAATTTTTCGATGGTTTTTCCAACGGGTTGTGGAGGCTGACACTATACTTGATATCTTCGGCAGTCTTTACATCAAAAATAATGGCCTGTGGTGTTTTTTCATCTTGAAACGAGCTTTTATACAATGTCGGTAGACCGGGACGCACACCGCGTCTCAGGAGCGATTCATCATTCACCACGCTGGAAGAGGCTGCGGAAAGAACGCCTATCGCTTCAAGAATATTGCTCTTTCCGCTTCCGTTTGCACCAATAAAGACATTGACGGCCCCCAGCTCAATGAATGCATCAAGCAAGGTCTTGAATCCGCGAATATGGATAGACGTAATCATACCGATCCTCAAAAATCCATCATGTTATGGTGCAATCACCCAAACCGAATATCCCAACTGTACCTTTTCCTTTCCAATACATTGGTTTGTTGTGATATGTCCAGCTCTACCGGGTCATTGATTTTTACTCCACCCGTTCCCGCCAGCCCTGCAGGTAGCGCAGGCAGTCCTTGCGGCGCACCCTCACGCCGCGCATCTTGCCGTTGCGCACGGCGGGCAGCAAGCCGGCATTCACCAAATTATAAAAGTGCGACTGGCTGCACCCCAGCAGAGCGCAGGCTTCCCGCCAGTCCAATACAAAACCGTCTTCCTCGCGGCCTGCCATCCGTCACCTCCTCAGTCGAGCCAGTCTGTCCGCCACGTTTCGCGGGCCGGGACGCTGCGCGGACATGGGGACGGCGGGGACCGCCATCGGCGCAGGCTCCGTTTCCGAATGCTTCGGTTCCGGGCGTTCCCAGTTGCGGACGCCGAGTTCCCACGCGCAGACGAGTGCCATCACTTCGCAGTCCCAGAAATGGTTGGGGCGCTGGTGGGGGTTCTCCCAGACCAGCTTTTCGGGGTTGAACACCTCGGCGCACATCTCCCTGGCGTAGTCTGCCAGCAGTCCCCCTCCTTCGTCGATGCCCTGCCCCGAGTTCGCGTGCAGCCAGAAGGCGCCGGGGTCGCCGGGTTTGACGGAGAGCTTTTCCGCAAGGTCGCCCTTAAAGAACGTGGTGTCCACGCGCCGGAGCAGCACGCCGCCGGGGATTTTGATCTTGGAGCCTTTCGCGTCGGGGAAGAACTCAATGGGCGAGTAGCTCACCGGCGTGGCCATCCTCTGCTCTCCCTTGAACGGCATGGCCCGGCCTCCTTGTTGCGCGCACCATGCGTAGACCTGCTTCGTGCGTCCGGGCGCGCCCATCGCGTCGATGACGCAGGCGCTGACGCGGTATTCGTTGCCCTCGGCGTCGAGATAGACGTTGCGCCAGAGGGTCTGGGAAAGGGCCTCGAACGTCGGCGCGGTCCCGCAGCTGATGAGCCAGCTCTCTTCCGTTTCCCCGAAGCCGAACGCCCGGATGACGTAGCGGAAATACTTGGCCTGCGTGTCCACGCCCGCCACCAGCGCGGCCACGCGGGGCACGCCGTCGAAGCAACCGGGGACCCGGTTGCGCGGACGCGTGTCGCACAGGGCGAGAATGCCGTCTTCCTTGCGCTCGGAGCGGACTTCCTTCCACGGCTCGGCCTTGTACTGGTTCATGAAGTTCTTGAGGTCTTCGAGCCTGTTCGTCTTTTTCCACTTGAGGAAGGCGTGTGCCACTTCGGAAAGGGACACGAAATAGCTGTTCCACGCGGGCAGGTGGAAGCCGATCTTGACCGGCCTGTGCTGGTGCAGGTGAGCGAACAGCTCCAGCCCGGACGATTTCTCCACCCAAAAGCCCTTGCGCACGGCCCGGTCGCGGTCGGCGTCCGTCCAGTGCGCATCGCAGTGCTCGCACTGGTATACGGCCAGCCGCCCGGCGAGCACCTTCTCGGGGTCCCGTTCCCCTTCCGGCCAGCGTATCCGGTCGAACGTCATGAGCTGCGCGGCTCCGCAGCAGGGGCAGATGACGTGGTACTCGAAGCGGGCATGGGCTTCTTCCGAGTAGGCCGTCCAGATGGGGCCGTCTTCCGTTGTCGGCGTCGAGAGCTTGAAGATGAACCGCCGTTCCTTCCACGTGATCGTGCGCTTCTCGGCGAGGCTTTCCGACGTCGCCTCCTTGCGGGGGTTCTGGTACTTGTCCAGCTCGTCCAGCACGAGGATGCGGATGGGCTTGTTGCCGAGCCGGGAGACGGAGCCGGACCAGCCCAGATAGATGGGCATGTGCTTGAGGTTGATGCGGATGCTCGAGGCGTCGTCGACGGCGCCGGAGAGGAAGCCGCGCAGGTGCCGCGAGTCCTGAATCATGGGCAGGATGCGGTCCCTGGCGTTTTCCTTGGCCGTGGTTTCGTCAGGGAAGACGACCATCGCCGGGCCGGGCGAGAGGTCGATCATCTGGGCGAGCACGTTGAGCGCGGCCTCCGAGCCGCCCGTCTGCGGCGTCTTGCACAGGATGACAACTTCAACGCCGGGGAAACGGGCCGCGTCCATCACGCCGACCAGATACGGCGTGAAGACGTTCTGCCACATCCCCGGCAGAGACGACATGCGGACCACGCGGTACCGCTCCACCCACTTGCTGGGTGGCAGCCACTTTTGGCGGCGCATGACCGTCCGCTCCGCCTTGGAGAAGGCAAAGCGGTAAGGGGACCCGCCCGCAAGAGCGCGGGCGAGTCCTTTGGGAAGCCACGAAGGGGCCTCCGCCAGCCGGACGCTGACGTCAGCTTTCTTCTGGTTCAGATTTGAGGGACGGATCGTCAAGGTTGACCTCTATCTCCATCGGCTGGGCATAACGGTTGCTCAGGTTGTCGATGATCGCTTCGACCTTCCGGAGGAAGTGATGCGCCTGTTTCGGATCGCCGCCCACGGCGTCGATGAGATCGAGCGCGCCGGCCTCGAACGCCGACTTGAGTCCGGAATTGAGCGTGACGGCACGGGCCGCAAGTTCCTGCTCGACCATGTCCCGGGGGATGTACTTGCCCTCGGCGACGTCGGCGGCCAGTTCCTTGCGCCGGGCCTCGGCTTCCTTGATGCGGATGTCCGCATTGTCCTTGCGCCGGACCCGTTCCTCAGCTTCCTGAGCCACCATTTCCGGCGTCTCGGCCATCGGCAGCGTGGTTCCGTACTTGTTGACGTTGACCACGCTGAAGGTAAGGTCCGCGTTGCGCCGCAGGATGCCCTTCCGTATATCCTGATACAGTTTGCTTTTTTTGATCTTCCTGCCGTTCTTGAGCAGGTGTTCGAGTACGTCCGTTGCCGTTTTCAGCGTTTCGCGCTTTTCCGTCGTGCCCATTTGAGCATCCTCCAGCATTCTGTTTGCACGCTGGAGCGCCGCGAGATTGGCATTGCTGGGGTCGTCTTTGACCGCCTTCTTTGCGGCTTCTTTGGCTTTCAGGAGGACGAGTATATCCGTGCCCTTGCTCTGTTCGAGCATGGCTTCAATCTGCGCGGCGCGGTCGCCAGCGGCGTTTTCTTCTCTATCGGACATGCCTCGGTCTCCTATCTGATGCTTATGGTTTCCATACGCCTCCCTTGACTGGTCGTTGCCGGGAGGCTAGACACAACGGTGGATGGTGGGATTGGGCCTAGCCTGATTCCTCTGCCCGGGGCGGTAGCGTCAAACCGCCCCTTTTTTATTGCGCTACGTCATAGCTGCCTCCCCTTCGTACTGCGGCATACCTATCCCTCCAGAATGTTTTCCCATCTCTGTATCCGTTCGCCAATCCAGCGCATAACTGGGACCGCCATGCTGTTACCGAGTGCCTTGTATCGCGCGGAATCCGAGGCTCCGGGGATGAGCGTATAATCGTCC
>CAUHBW010000224.1 GCA_959604115.1 uncultured Bilophila sp.
GGAAGTACCGGCCCACCTGACTGCGGAAACGCCCCTCCCCGTGTGGACCGGCGCGACCAACGCCGATCTGGTCGGGTACGCGCTGGACCTGCGGCGGGCGCTCGGCGCGTGCAACGCCGACAAGGCCGCCATCCGGGGGGCCCGATGAGCCTGTATGCGCCGTCGCCGTGGGAAGGGTTTGTCTACTACACGCAGAGCCTTGCCGCGCTGTGGCCTGAAAAGGCCATGAGCAGTTCCTTCCTGACGGGGGCCGTGATCCTGTTCGGCGGTGACGCCTTCATCATGTGGCTGCTCATCGGAGTGATGGGCGCCGATTTCCTATTTGGGTTCGCCGAGGCCGCCCGCCGTAAGCATATCCGGTGCCGGGCGATGGGGCGGGGCGTACTCAAGTTCGTCTACTATGTCTCGTACATCGGCCTTGTGGGTGTGGTGAACGTCAGTCTGTCCCGGTCGTTCGGCATCCATGTACCCCTGCTCGATCTGTTCATGAGCTATCTGATCATCACCGACGCCATTTCGGTCATGGCGCATATGCAGCGTCTTGGCATCCCCGTTCCCGCTTTGCTCCGGCGCATCATCGTACGGAGTCGGGACAAGATTGAACGCCGCGTGTCGGAGACGTTGGACGAGGACAAGCAATGACTCAGATACCTCTTGAAGCCGAAAACGAATTTTACGCCGCGATGGAGCGGGAAGACGTGGAACAGCTGGAGCGCGAGAGTCGCGCCGCTGCGGCCGCCCGGCTCAACGCGCTGGCCTTGCAGCTCAAGCGCGAGTTCTCGACCGCCGAGTCTTCCCGCAAGCTCATTGAGGAGCGGTGGCTTGAAGACCTCATGCAGTACCGGGGGCAGTACCCCGCCGACGTGATGGAGCGGCTGAAGAAGTTCAAGCGGTCGCAGGTCTACTATCGGATGACCACAAACAAGGTGGACATGATGGTGGCCCGGCTCATGGACCTGCTTTTCCCGGCGCGCTCGAAGAATTGGGCGATTCAGCCCACGCCGGACCCGGAAATCCCCGGCGAGCTTGTCGAGCAGTCCCCGGAGTTCATGCAGGCCGTGCAGGAAGTCATGGCGGAGCAGATGCAGCTTTTGCAGGAGCAGAACGCGGTTCCCGACGACCTTGCCATGCGGAAGATGCAGCAGATGGCCATGCAGGAGGCCATGCGGCGCATCGACCTCGACACGGTAAAGCTCCGCATCGCCAAGGCCTGCGCCGACAAGATGGAGCAGGTCATCGACGATCAGCTCAAGGAGTCCTCGGCGGGCGGCGAATTCCGCCCCTCGTGGCAGCAGCACTGCAAGGCCGTCATCTTTTCCTCCTGCCTGCTCGGGATGGGCGTGCTCAAGGGGCCGCTGGTCGAACGCCGGGAACTCAGGAAGAGGCGTCCCGTCTCCGATGCAAGCGGCAGGGTTGTCTGGGACGAGCAGGTCATGGGCGAGGAAATCCGGCCCTATTACGAGGCCGTCCCCGTCTGGGAGGTCTATCCCGATCCCGGCGCGCTGGAACCGCGCCAGCTCCGCTATGTCTGGCAGGTGCACCTCAAGACGGACAAGGATCTGTGGGACCTGATGACGTTCCCCGGTTTCGATGCATCCGCCATCGAGGGCTACCTCAAGGATCATGAAAACGGCGACGCCTCGTTGACGACCTACGAATCGCAGAAGCGGAACCTGAACGACGCCAACGGGAACCTCGGAGCGGTCATGGACAAGCGGTTCCGGGTCTACGAACGGTGGGGCTACCTCACCGGGCAGGAGCTCCGCGATGCCGGATGCGAGGTAGGGGACGCCGACCTGTATCACGTCTTTCCCTCCTGCGTGTGGATGCTCGGCGACACCATCATCAAGGCGTCGGTCAATCCGCTCGAAGGCGTGGACATCCCCTTCTTTTTCTACCCCTACCAGCGTGACGAAACGTCCTTTTGGCCCGAGGGCATCGCGTATCGGCTGCGGTCGCCGCAGGCGGGCATCAACGCCGCCGTGCGCGCCGCGCAGGACAATACGGCGTGGAGTTCCGGGCCGCTCTTCGGCGTGAACATGCAGGCGCTGGCCGAGGGGGAAGACCCGCTGGACATTTCGTCGAGCCGTGTCCTGCTGTTCGACAAGGCCGGGGTGAACATCAACCAAGCCCTGAGCGTCGCTGTGGTGCCGTCCTGCATTCAGGAGAACCTGACGCAGGTGAAGTTCTGGCAGGAGTGCGCCGACGAAATCAGCACGCCGCGCTTCAACGCCGGGGACGGGCGCGTGTCCGGCGCGGGCGAGACGGCGTCCGGCCTGTCCATGCTCATGGGGGCATCGAACATCCTGCTCAAGGACCGGGTGAAGGACTTTGACGAGTATGTGTCCGCGCCGTTCATCCGCGCGATGTACCGCTTCAACATGCAGTGGAACCCGCGCGAGGAGATCAAGGGCGACTACGAGGTCGTCGCCACCGGTTCGCAGTCGCTTATCGCCAAGGAAGTCAGGGCGCAGCAGGTTCCCGGCATCATTTCGCTTATGGCGAATCCCTTGTTCGCCAGCCGCATCAAGGAAGACGAACTCCTTAAAGTGACGCTTGAACAAACGGATCTGCCCGCCGAACGCATCCTGCGGACCGAGAAGGAAGCGCAGGAACATCAGCATCAGCAGATGCTTATGCAGGCGCTGGCGCAGGCCGAGGCCAACGTACAGGCCCTGACCGCCGAGTTGGGCAGGCAGGGACTTTCCCCCGAGCAGGTTCAGCAGCAGCTCATGCTGGCGTTGGCGCAGTCGCAGCAGCAGGCGGCGCAGGCCCAGTCTGAACAGCCGATGGAAGGGACAGCCGCATGATGAAGCAACAAAGCAGGGCGGCGCTCGAAATCCGTTCCGCATTCAGGACCGGGGTTTATCTCGCGCTGAAGGAACTCCTTGAAGAAGAAATCGAGGAGCAGCGCAAGGCGTTGGAAGTCGCGTCTGACGAGGCAGCTATCAGGAGGGCGCAGGGGGCGATCGCCGAACTGCGTTCCATCATCAATAAAATCACGCCGAAAGAGTGAATGCCATGCAGGAAGACCAGAATCAGGAACTGATGGATCAGGAAGGCACGGAAGCCTTTGCCGCAGGATTCGACGACGAGCTTGGGAAGCCCGCCGAGCAGCCGGAACAGGAGCTTGAGCAGGTATCCGAGGAGGGAACGCCGCCCAGCAGCCCCGAGGAGCCGTCCGCAGGGCAGGCTGTCCCGCAGCCGGAACCGATCGCACAGGCACGGCCCGCCGCCCCCGAACCTCAGCCGCGTGATGAGCCGCAGCAGCCGCAGACGGTCGAGATACCGGAGGCGATCAAGGCGGAATTCGCGGAGCTGGAACAGCTTTCGCCGGAGGCGGCCGCCATTGCCCGTGAAGATTCCCCGGAAGGGGAAACGCTTCGCAAGCGGCTGGCGGAATACGGCGCGGACAACGCGATGGATCGGGCGGAACTGTTTATGGCTCGGCGTGAGCGTGAAGCCGTCGCCGCACGGCAGCAGGCGGGCATGGTGGAGGCCGCGAACCGAAATTTTGCGGCGGTCGTCCGGCAGGCCCATCCCGAGCTTTTTGAGGCATCCCGCAGCAAGGCGGACAACGAACGGTTTCAGGCGGACATGCAGGCATGGATCGAGCAAAAGCCCTATGCCGAGGCCGCGCCGCTCATGGAGACGTTCCTGCACGGACGTGACCCCTACGCCGTCGCCGAGCTGATCACCCGTTTCAAGAACGAACGTCAGGCTCCGCAGAAGAAGCAGGCGAATCCTGACGGCGCGTTCGCCGTCCCGAGGCGCGGCGCGCCTGTTGTGCCGCAGGGTGTCGGATCGAAAGACGACTTCGATGCCGGATGGAACATCTAACCGAGGTGAAAACGTATGCCTCCCATGACGACCACAGGAGACATCTCCTACCGCACCGCAGGGTATTTCTCGAAGCAGCTCCTTGAGCGTTCGCAGCCCCTGCTCGTGCTCGACAAGTTCGGGCAGCCGAAACCGCTGCCCGCCCACAGCACGCGGACGATCAAGTTCCGTGGCTACGAACATCTTCCCAACCAGCCCAAGGCGTTGATCGAGGGCGTGACGCCGCAGGCCAGCAAGCCGACGTTCAAGGACATCGAGGCCACCATCAACCAGTACGGCGACTGGATCGAGCTGACCGACGTGCTGGCCGACACCCACGAGGACCCGCTCATTTCCGAGTTCTCGGACATTCTGGGCGAACAGGCCGCCATCATGCGTGAACGCATCACGGCGGGCGTGGTGCTCGGCGGGACCAACGTGTTTTTTTCCGGCGAGACGGCGGGAGCGCAGGCGACCAACCGCAACGGCGTGAACAAGCCGCTGACGCTGGAACTCCAGCGCCGGGTGACCCGCATGCTCAAGCGCCAGCTTGCCATGCCCATCACCTCGTTCGTCAGCGCATCCCCGAATTTCAAGACCGAGAGCGTGCTGCCTTCGTATGTCGGCATCTGCCACACGGACTGTGAGGCGGACATCCGTGAAATGCGCGGCTTCCTTGATGTGAAGGATTACGGGGGCGGCTACAAGCCCATGCCCGGCGAAATCGGCTCCGTGGAAGGCGTGCGCTACATGTGCACCACCGTTTTCGAGCCGTGGGTTGACGCGGGGGCCGCCGGGAACGGCGTTTTGTCGTCCACCGGAGCGTGCGCCGACGTGTACCCCGTGCTGTACCTCGCCAAGAACGCCTTCGGCATCATTCCTTTTAACCGTTCCGCTGGCGGGAAGTCCCCCATCGTGCCGATGGTGCTCAATCCGAATATCCCGCGCGGCGGCGATCCGATGGGACAGCGCGGAAGCATCGCGTGGAAGATGTGGCACGGCGCCATCATTCTCTACGATTTGCACATGATCCGGGCCGAAGTCGCCGTATCCTCACTGTAAAGGAGTCTCCATGTCTCAGACAAAAGAAACGCCGAAGGGAACGGCTGAGGAAAAGGAATCCGGCAGCAAGCCGCCCCTGACCCCGGAAGAGAGCGAACGCCTGAACCAGTCCGTTCAGAAGAGCGAGGCGCAGGCCGTGGCGCAACTTCGGCAGCAGCGCAGGATGCGGATCGTCATTCCGTCCGGTCGCGGAGAGCATGAGAAATGCCCTGTGACCATCGGCGTCAACGGCCAGTCCTATCTCATCGAGCGGGACAAGGAGGTGGAGGTGCCGGAAGCGGTGGTCCACGCCCTTGAACTCGCCGTGGAGAAGCAGCCTTTGGTCAACGTGGACCCGGTGACTCGCGAGCGGACCATGTCGTTCGTACCCGTGCCCCGGTTCCCGTACCGCCGGATCGGCGAGGCGGTGTAGTCATGCAGGCGGCGGAAATCCTGCGCCTCGTATCCGGCGCGTTGCAGGACCTTGAACCAGGCATCCGTGCGAGGTGGGAGTGGAACGGCGGCGACGACAATGCCATCGGACTGCTCGACTTCCTGAACCATGCGCTCAGGGAAGTGGTCATGCAGCGCCCGGACGCCACGGCCGTAACCGGAGACATCGTGCTGGAGCCGGGTATCCGGCAGGCTATTCCCGGACGGAAGCACGGCGTGAAGGCGCCCGCCATGCTGTTTATCGGTTTGAATGCGAACGTGTGCGAGGGAAGGGCGGGCAGGCCGATTGTGGCCACCACCACGGAGAACATCACGGGGTGGTCGTCGATGGGAATGTGCGCCCCGTGGTCCGGAATCGAGTATTTCGCCTATGACCGGATGGCGGACCCTTTGTTCTACTGGGTGTTCCCCGCCGTGCCGGAAGAGTGCGAGGTCATCGTCAACGCCACATGGAGCGCCGGGCCGCCCCATATTGGGAGCCCGGATGACTGCCTATCCCTGCGGGATACGTTCGCTCCGGCCATTGTCCATCACATCTTGTACGGCATCCTGTCCGGAGACAACGAAGCCTCCAATCTGGCCCGCGCGCAACACCACCTGAGCGAGTTCTACAACTCGCTTGGAGTCAAGCGGCAGGTTGATGCCGCGTGGCCCCGGACGAGTGCCGGAGGCGCGCAATGACGGAGCGTATGGGGTCCTACGATGTGATCATCCCCCGCGTGCTCATGCAGGTGCAGCCTTGTCCGCAGTTCGTCGTCCTTGACGCCGTTCAGCAGGTTGCCGTGGACTTCTTCACCCGGACCGAGGTCTGGACGGACACGATGGCGGAAACGCTCTTTCGCGGTTCCCGTGTTGTGGAGTTGACGGCTGACAGGGGAGTGGTCGTTTCCCGTGTCCTTCATTTGTTGCTTGATGGCGTGCGGTTGGAAGGTGGGAGCGACTTTCATGCGGAGCGGGCCGGATCGGGAATCACAGTGCTGTTTCATGCCGCGCATGAGGACGCCGACCACACCGTTTACGCTTGCTGCGCGTTTCGTCCGGCGCGAACGGCGGCACAGGTTCCTGAAGCATTGCTTGAAGAATGGGGCGATACGCTGG
>CAUHBW010000225.1 GCA_959604115.1 uncultured Bilophila sp.
CGTCCCGGACAAGACGTCCGGGACTTTCCGTTTACAGACTGTTTTTTTGAAGATTCGTTGAAACGCCCCTGCCTCCGCAGGACGGAAATCCCCGAACAGGGATTCGATAAAGATGAAAGTCTTAGAAAGGAGAGGGGGGGAGGGGAGAGGAAGCCCTTCTCCAGAAGGGTTCCCTCTCCCCTCCCCAATGTTATCTTCAGTTAGAATACCAGCATGCAGGCGATGGCCCCGACGATGATGCCGTAAAGGAGGAAGGGCCAGAAGGTGGTCTTGATGATCATGCCTTCGCGGCCGGAGAGACCCACCACGGCGCAGACGGCGACCACGTTGTGGATGCAGACCATGTTGCCCATGGCGCCGCCGACGGCCTGGGTCGCCACGATGATCTGCTTGGAGAAGTTGAGCTGCGTGGCCATATCCCACTGGAACTGGGCGAACAGCAGGTCGGACACCGTGTTGGAGCCGGTGATGAAGGCGCCGAGGCCGCCGACGTAGGAGGCCAGCGCGGGCCAGGCTTCGCCGGTGAGCGCGGCCAGCGTCTTGGCGAGGGCGAGAGGCATGGAATCCATGCCGCCGTCGTTCACGCCGGAACCGCGGAAGATGGAAACCAGCGCCACGGCGGCGAACAGCGCGATGGTCGGAGCCTTCATCTTGGCGAAGGTCGTGCTCCAGGCTTCCTTCACGTCGTCGGCCTTCATGCCGTGCAGCGCGACGGTCAGGATGGCGACCAGCGTAAAGGGAATCGTGCCGGGCAGGAACAGATAGTCGATGGACGCGTTCACGCCCTGATAGCCGAGAATGTCGGTGAAGCTGAGCTTGAAGGAGGCCAGCCACGCCTTGAGGCCGAGCTCGGGGATACGGGTCAGCACGAGGATCAGGCCGATGAGGGCGTAGGGCAGCCATGCGCGGAACTGGGTCATGTGGGGGTGGAACTCGGTCTTGCCGCTGGTGGCGATGCTGCCGGTCCATGAGGCGTCCCACTTTTCATGCGGGCCGAAGTCCCAGGTCTTTTCGGGTACGCAGAAGCCCCGCTTGGTACCGTAGATGAGAATGCCGAGACCGACGAGGCCGCCGATGAGGGACGGCAGTTCGGGTCCGAGCGTCCATGCGACGATGAAGTAAGGCACGGAGAAGCACACGCCCGCGAAAATGCAGTATTTCCATGCGGCGAAACCTTCGGACCAGCTGCGCTTTTCGCCGTAGAAGCGGGTCAGGAAGCCGAGCATGACGATGGGCAGGACGAAGGCCATGGGAATGTGCATCATGGTGCAGTATTCGCCCACGATCTTGCAGAAGGCCGCATAGGTCATGCCGCCGTCCGCGACGCCCGCGTCAAGGATGGGCTTGAGCGGCGTGAGGCCCATCACGATGGGCGTGCCCACCGCGCCGAAGCTCACGGGGAAACTGTTGAACACGAGGCAGATGATGGCCGCGGCCATCGCCGGAAAGCCGAGAGCCAGCAGAAGCGGGGCCGCGAGCGCCGCGGGCGTGCCGAAACCGGCGGCGCCTTCGATGAAGGCCGCGAACATGTACCCGATGATAATGGCCTGAACGCGTTTGTCGCGGCTGATGTTCTGCATCCCGTACTGGATGGTTTCCATGCCGCCGCTCTTTTCCAATGTAAAGAGGATCAGAATGGCGCCGAAAACGATGATGAGCACACCGATGGCTGTGACGATGCCCTGCAACGTCAACGCCGCAACATAGCCGGGGCTCAATCCCCATACGAGTACGCCGCTGATGGCGCAGACAAGCCATGCAAGAGGCATCGCTTTGGTCGCCGGCCACCTCATGCCGACCATCAGGATGAGCGCCACCAGAATGGGCAGCACCGCCACCATCGCGAGAAGTTCAACGGACATAATGACTCCTTTACCCTGGGCAAAATGTGAAAGAGGAAAAAACCTTCCCGAAAAGTTAGCGTATACTATGTTGTGATTTTTTCATGATTGCAAGCGTTGTCGACTGTTTGATCGAAGAGTCACAAACGGAATCGAGAGGACTTCATGCCATTTGGCTTTTCTTGAGAGTATGTTAGAGAAGAAAAGGGCTGGTTGGGAAATTTGGGGAAAGGGAACGTTCTTTTTTTCCGAAACCCGTTTGAGCAAATAAACAGGCGAGAAGCCCTATCCCGTTGTCCTCATGGCACAAAGGGTATGGGGATGGGGACATCTCGGAGGCTTCCGCGAGCGCGCGGAATGGGGTACGATGAAGACTATGGATACAGGGATGCGATCCGACCGGCGGCGGAAGGTGTACTTTGTCGTCGGAGGAAAACATCTTCGCGGGAACTGGCCGGAACTTGTCGGGAATCCGAAGCCCTTCGTCCCGGAAGAGCGCCCGGAACGGATAGTGTGCGGTCTGGATTGCTGGACTCTGTTGACATGGGCGCGGCTGTGCGCCGCCGACTGCCCGTTTGAACCGGTGCTGGTCAACAGGGCCGTTGACGGCGAAGTGTGCGTCTTTCATTGGGACGATGCCTCGCCCCGCATGGGCGTCCACCGTTGTTTCGCCGTGGTTGTGCAGGCGGACAGGCCCGCGCCGCCGCTGGCCGACATGACCGTGGTGCAGAACGGGCTTTCGGGCGAGACGGCGTCGCGGCGTCGGATACCGCTCTGGAAGCAGCCGGGACTGATCCCGCGCGATCCGGCCCGGGGAACGCGCCTTGAAACCGTGGCCTATTTCGGCAGCGATCAATACGAACCGGAATTCGTCAAGGACGGAGCGTTTCAGGATGCCCTGCACCGGCGCGGCGTGCGCTTCGTCAATCGTTTTCAGGGCAATTGGCATGACTACGGCGATGTCGACGCCGTATTGGCGATCCGCCGTTGTCCGCCGATCGTGCTGGAAACCAAGCCCGCCTCCAAACTGGTCAACGCGTGGGCCGCGGGCGTGCCCGCCATGCTCGGCCCGGAACCGGCCTACCGGGAACTGCGCTCCTCGCCGCTGGATTTTCTGGAAACGCCTGCGGCGGAGGCCGTGCTGGACGCCATCGACCGTCTGCGGGGGGAGCCGGGGCTGTATGCCGCGATGGCGGAAAACGGCCTGCGGCGGGCGGAAGCCTTTACGGATCAGCGGATCACGGAAAAGTGGATTGCTCTGCTCACGGAGGCGCTGGAACGGAACGGGCGGGAACGCCTCCACCCCGCGCTGCGCCATGCGCGTTGCCTGATCAACCGCCAGAAAAGCCGTATCGCCCGGAGGCTCCTCGGCTGGCGTGACTGACGGGCCTTGCAATGTTGGAATCCAAGGCGGCGAGCTGACCGGGCCGCCCGGTCGCAGCTGCCCGGATTCTGCCGACCGGGTTCCTCGGCGGAATGGACCTTTGAAAAAAGAAGTTGTTCAAAGGGAATTTGTTCTTGTCCGGCGGGACGCCCACCACGCATATGCACAGGAGGAGACGCATGACGACGGACAGCCCAAGGAATGCCGGAGGGCATGACGGGCAAACCTCCCGCGCCGTCGGCCCGGCGGGACTGGCGCTCGTGCTGTGCGTGGCCCTGATCGGGGTCATGGGCGTTTCCATCACGCTGCCGATCCTGCCCAAGCTGGCGGGCGTCTTCCGGCTGGACGCCTCTGGCGTCGCATTGCTGATCACCTGCTTCACCCTGCCGAGCGCCTTCATGACGCCGATAGCGGGCGTCCTCGCGGACCGTTTCGGGCGCAAGGCGGTCCTGTTGCCGGGCCTTCTGCTGTTCGCCTGCGGCGGGGTGGGGTGCGCGCTGTCCAAATCGTTCGGCATGCTGCTGGCGTGCCGCGCCGTACAGGGACTCGGAGCCGCGCCCCTCGGCATCCTGTACGGGACGCTGGTGGGCGATCTGTATGAGGAATCGGAACGTCCCAAGATGATGGGCATGGTCGGGGCGACCATCAGCCTCGGCACGGCGTTGTATCCGGGCATCGGCGGCCTGCTCGGGGAAATGGATTGGCGGTGGCCCTTCTGGGTGTCCCTGTTCGCGCTGCCGGTGGCGTTGCTCGCCCTGCGAGTCCCGCTGGAGCGTCCCCACTCCGACATGGACTGGGCGCGCTATGCCCGGGAAAGCAAGGCCATCATCCTGCGCCCCGCCGCTCTCGGCCTGTTCGCGCTGACCTTTTTGTGCTTCTGCATTCTGTACGGCCCGACCATCACCTATTTTCCGCTGCTGGCGGATCTTCTGTACAAGGCGTCGCCTTCCCATATCGGGGGCGTGTTCACGCTGGCCTCGCTCGGCACGGCGCTCATCGCCATGAATCTCGCGTGGCTCGGCAAAAAGCACTCCCACCGTCGCCTCCTGCTCGCGGCCACGGGATGCTATCTGTTGGCGCAGGGACTCATGTTGACGCTTCCGGGCGTGGCGCCGTCGCTGTGGTGGCTGACCCTCCCCATCTTTCTGGGCGGCGCGGCGCAGGGGCTGACCTTCCCGCTGCTGAACGCGCGCATGACCACGCTCGCTCCCACGCGCAACCGGGCCATCGTCATGGCGATGAACGGCACGGTGCTGCGTCTGAGCCAGAGCCTTTCTCCGCTGGCCTTCGGCATCGGCTGGTCGATCATCGGCTGGCGCGGCCCGTATGCGATGGGCGTCGGCGTAGCGCTGCTGATCGGCGCGCTCGTCCTGTATGTTTATCCGGCTTCTTCCGGGAAGGCGTGAATGGGAACCCCGTTTTTTCGATTCAGAAAAAAAAGGATGCATTTTCCTCTCCGATGCGCTAAAAACGCCCTCCACCAAGGGCGCACTTTTCCATTGACGTCCGGTATGCGGTAGCTTACTGTTTTGATTGCGCGACTAAACAGCTTCAGCTTTTTGGGGGAAAAGTATGACCATGACCAAGAAGGAGGCCTTGCTGAAGGCCGCCAAAGAGCTTTTTGGCGAATGCGGCTATACCGAAACCACGTTCAAGAAGATTTCCGAGCGTGCGGGCGTGGCTCTCGGGCTGTTGACCCATCATTACGGGAATAAGGAAAAGTTGTTCCTTGCCGCCGGGATGGACGTTCTGGAACACTTCCTTGAGGTGCTCCAGCGGGCCTGTGACGAAGGCAGGAACGGCCGCGAGAGCGTTCTGAACTTCTGTCGGGCCTACCTTGACTTTTCGATCGATCCCGAATCCAATTGGCTCGTGCTCGTTCGCTGTTCGCCGTACAGCGACATGAAGACGAACGACGACCGCGAGCTGATGTTCGAAAAATTCAATGAAATCCACAAACTGTTGGAACAGCAGTTGTGGCGCGGCATCGAGGACGGGTCCATTCGCGAACTGCTCGTGAAGGAAACGGCGCAGATCCTGATGTCGCTGGTGGTCGGCGCCAACCGTACGAAGGTTCTCACTCCGTATGCGCCGCCCCACCTGTACCGCGAGGCCGTGGCCTTCGCCGCCAGGGCCATAACGCCGTGCAACGCCTGCGAGTAACACATGGACTGGTTTTCCACCGGCCTCATCATGGGGGCGGTGCAGGGATTGACCGAATTCCTGCCCGTGTCCTCTTCGGGGCATCTGGTCATCGCCGGGGATCTGCTCGGATTCACGGGGCCGAAGGCCAGCACGTTTGAGGTCGCGATCCAGCTCGGTTCGATTTTCGCCGTGCTGCTGGTGTATTGGGATCGTTTCATGGGGCTGCTGGTGCCGGGGCGGGTTCATTCGACGGCCCCCAAGCCGTTCGCGGGCCTGCGGGGGATCTGGCTCCTCTTTCTGACCACTCTGCCGCCTTCGGTGTTGGGCTTGCTGCTGCATTCGTACATCAAGCAGCTGTTCACGCCGCTCAGCGTCTCGCTCTCCCTTGCCGTGGGCGGGATACTCATGCTGTTGGTGGAGCACTTTTGCGCCAAGCGTCCTCCGGCCTACGTCAGCATCGACGAAGTGACGCCCAAGCTGGCCCTCGGCATCGGCATCTGCCAGTGCATGGCGCTGTGGCCCGGCTTTTCCCGTTCCGGCTCTACGATCATGGGCGGGATGCTGCTCGGCGAAAAGCGCGCTCTCGCCGCCGAATATTCCTTTGTGGCCGCCGTGCCGATCATGTTCGCCGCGACCGGCTACGACGTGCTCAAGTCGTGGTCGAGCTTTACGGCGGCCGACATTCCGCTGTTCGCCACGGGGCTGATTTTCGCCTTCATCTTCGGCTGGCTCGCCATCAAGACCTTTATCGCCCTCGTCGGGCGCATCACGTTGCGGCCTTTCGCCGTCTACCGACTGCTCCTCGCGCCTGTCGTCTATTATTTCATGGTCGGGATGTAATTTTATTGGAGAGGAGCGAAGACTGTGGGAGGACGCTTTAAAAAAAGCGCCCTCCCACAGCCCGCTCCCCGCAAAATTTTGCGTTTATCGAATCCCTGTTTTCAGCGTTCCCCGCTTTTTATTGGGGAAAACCGACATCTCAAAATGTCGGTTTTTTTGTCGGCGTATCCGGGAGACGGACGCCTCCGAAGACGGATTTC
>CAUHBW010000226.1 GCA_959604115.1 uncultured Bilophila sp.
AGGCAAAACGTATCGTAGATAAATTTATAGAAATTGGTAGCGAGTTCGATCACGACAAGCATATATGTTTGAAAGAAGCTATTGATCTTGAATTAAATATAAAAAAACTTGAAGAGGATCAAGAGCTACAAGACTTGGTTTTGACCGTACACCACGCTTTCATGCATACCTTCGCTCAAGGAAACATCGTAAAGGCTATCGAAAACCATAATGGTATTGCCATGTTTAATTTTGCCAATTCAAATTAAGGATTGACATTCCCCCGTTTTTGTGGCGGCGTGTCCACACGGTGCTTGAAAACACCCGAAGGCGGACAACGCCACCCGACAGTATGGCCTTTTTTGTGCCCTTTTTTTGAGAGTCAAAATTTTTTTTGGCTTTCTTTTGGGCTATAAGTGCATCTACTGATGCCGGGTGTCCCCGATATGGCCAAGGCTTCGGCCTAAAGGCGGGGAGCAGCTCCTTCGGCTGTTTTCAACACCCGGCATTTTCTATTGGGGAATAGGTGTTGCCTGCATCTTTATGTTCATTGCCTGCATGACCCGAAAGACAGTATCAAAACGCGGTTTGGCACCTGGGCGCAGAGCCTTGTAAAGGCTTTCTCTGTTCAGTCCTGAATCTTCAGCCAGTTTTGCTATTCCACGGGAACGGGCAATATCGCCAAGAGCGGCGATCAGTAAATCTGGATCATTTTCTTCCATAACGGCAGAAAGGTAAGCGGCAATAGCTTCCTCGCTATCAAGATAATCCACAACATCAAACTTTGAGTACTTCATCGTTTTCCCCTTCTTTCGTTTGCCATTCCCACGGCCTTTTCAATATCTCTTTGCTGTGTTGACTTATCACCTCCAGCAAGAAGTATGTACACGCAATCACCTTCCTGCATGAAATACACGCGATAGCCCTTCCCTGTGTGTATCCGCATTTCTGACACTCCTTCACCCACCGGCTTGCAATCTCCGAAGTTTCCCAGCTCCGCACGGCGTATCCGGGCAAGAACACCAAACTTGGCGCGAAGGTCTTTTATTTCTGTCAGCCATGTTTCAAATTGGTCTGATTTTATGAGTGTGTTCATGCGTAAAAAGGTAGCCAATCGGCTACGCTTTGTCAACACCCTCTTGACTTTCAGCCACTTTCATGGTGAACTTCCTTCTGCGGAGCCTCGAAACTCCTTTCTGAGACGGAAGCCAACCCCGTGAGAGTGGCTATTTTTGTGCACTGCCAAGACATGCTTGATGCCTTGGGAGAGGTGTATCATACGATCTTCACGGGTCGGGAGTAGGCTAATACAATACCCTTCGGGGGAATAGGCCTGGCTGTTCTCAGACAGTTTCGAGCTCCCGGCCCTTGCTATTTTCAAGGGCCAATCGAAAAAATCTGAGAAGTTCACTATGTCACAGGCCCTTCTTCTCTCTACGCCCGTCCCTACAGTATCCGTCCACGCTGGACGCCCCGCAACTACCTCCCTTGATGTGGCCAAGTTTTTCGGTAAGCGTCACGGCAATGTCGTTCGAGATGTCTATCAACTCATAGATAACACGCCGGAAACATTTAGCCGACTCAATTTTGAGTTGGCCTCCTATCTTGATGAACAAGCCAAAAATCGCCCTATGTTCATTATTTATCGTGACGGCTTTACCCTCTTGGCGATGGGCTATACAGGCCCGGAAGCCATACGGTTTAAGCTCGCCTACATCGAAGCCTTCAACCGCATGGAGGCCGAACTCGCCAAGCGCAACCGCCCCGCCCTGCCCGCCGCTCCGCGCTTTGACGAAGCCGCCATGCTGGAACTCGCCGCCGAAATCCGGGAGGCCCAACAGCACTACTACCGCACCTTCGGGCACCTGTGCAGCAGGCTGATCACCATGAGCATCCCCGTCTTCACCGCGCTGGAACGCCGCGTCTACAAGGAAGCCCCCGACCGCCCCTTCTCCGGCACCCGCATCGGAGCACAATGGGAACGGTACTTCACCGAACGCATGACCGACGCCCTGCGCTCCCTTGACGACAGGCTGCCGGACGAGAAGAACCCGGCAATGCTCCTGCTGGAATACGCCCGCGCCATGAGCGCACGCTGATTCGCATTGGCATTGGAAACGTGATCCTGTATCCTGCACCCAACGGAGGGAATCCCCCATGTTGCTGTTTGATGACGGAAAGAGACTTGAAAAGGCCGTAGGCGAAGAAGCGGCCCGCGCTATCGTGGAAGTTCTGGAGCGTTTTGACGAAAGCCAGCGCAATGCGAATGCGACCAAAGGCGACTTGCGCGAAACGGAGCTACGCCTGTTGAAGGAAATAGACAGTGTTCGCCTTGAGATACAGAAGGCTAAGGCCGAAACCATCAAATGGGTAGCGGGTATCATCACCGCCCAGACCGTAGCAATCATCGCCGCAATCATTGCCTTGATGAAGTGAAAAAACAAAGCCCCTAGTTTACAACTGGGGGCTTTCCCTTCCCTCCCTCCACACCTGCAACCTGATCGCCTCCGCGCTGTACCGCGCCTTGCTCCCCTCACCTTCCACGGCTATGGGTGCCCCCTGCCGCACCCATAGCTTGATCTGCCTCTCGCCCACCCCGAAGGCTTCCTTGATCTCCGCGAGGCTCCGCAAAATCATCGGCGCGTAGACGACCACCATTTCCCGTTCCGCCATCTCAGTACCCCCCGAGCCTGTCCGCCGGGCCAAGGTGTTCCCTCGCTTCCCCGCGCCGCCGGTTCAAATCCATCTCGGCCACGGCCCACAGAAGTGCCGCGGCTCCGGGGTAATCCGTCATCCGCCTGTCCACGTCCTCGCTCCCCAGCCGCTGCGCCTCGGACGCCGCCGTGCAGTCCGGCCCGAAGAAGAGCGTCTTCTCTCCCACAATCCGCTGTTGGAGAAGGCCGAGGTAGAACGGAAGCATCCGTTCCCCGCTCCCGTTCCATGCCTGCGGATCGGTAAGCCGTATCCTCCGGCGGCGTTCCCGGCGCAGGTCGTCGTTGGCGGCATCGAGGAATACCACGCGCCTGTCGTCCCCCGGCGTGATGACGCACGACGCCGACCAATCCTCGTAGAGCCTGACCGCCATGTCCACGAGGTCGGCCACGCCGCCGGAGCGGTATTCGTTGAGCACATGGACGTGGTTGTGTACGTTCAACACGGCGGGCCGCCCGCGTATCTCCCCGAGCACGATGACGCATCCCTGCGCGATGCCGTGAGGCCATGCCAACGCGGCGACGATGCGCGAGAACTGCCGTCCTGTACGGTTTTCCAGAAAGAAGGTTTCCTGCGTCATGGCGTCGCGCAGTGTACGGATGTACGGCATGTCAGCTCCAGTCGGCCCCGGTGATGAGGTTCCCTCCGGGGGATAGCAGTTCGGAAAGGGCGTCACAGGTCGGATCGACCTGATCGTCATGCTCATGAGTCATGGCCGGGCTGAACGCCGCCAGCTCCCCGATGTAGGCGTTCACCCAAGACTCATCCTCCGGCACGAAAAGACGCCCTGCCCGGATGTACGGGAGGACATCGTTGACACGGGATACCTTGTCGCGGTCCCGCTGTATCGGGATAACCGGGATATTCGTCTCCCGGCGCAATGTCTGGATGAGCCCCGTGCCGGACACCTTGTCCTCGACAAAGAACCCGGCGAAGCGCACGGGATTGGTGATGCGGTTCGGACGGTGGCGCTCGTAGAAGGCCTTCGCCGCGCTGATAAGGTCGGGGGCTTCCAGCCTGTCGCGCATGAGGTCGAGGATGTAGACGTTCTGCCCGTCCGTCCCGGCAAGGATGAAGACCGTGAAGTCGTTGTGCTGGCCCGTCTTCTGTGCCGTATCCACAAAAATGCCCACGCTTGCGATGCCCTCTGGCCTCATCTCGAAACGTCGTATCCAGTCCGTCTTGATCATCGCCCCGCCGGGCGGCGTGGGAGCCTGCATGTACTGTGCGGAAAAGGCAAAAGGATCAAGAGCGTTCAGGCGTTCCATCGCCCCGTGGTCGAACGTCTCGGGCCAGAGCATGACTCCATCATCATCCACAACCGGGATGGAGAGAATGTGCCACTGGCCCGGCTCCGTGGCCCGCACATACCCCACGAGGTCTTTTTCATGCAGCCGCTGCATGATGAGCAGGATGGGCGTGTGCGCGGCGTTCCGGCGCGAGTACAGGGCCTGCGAGTACCACAGGTTGCACTTCTCCCGGCGGACGGTCAGCGCGTCCAGCGCCTGAATGGGGTCGTCGATGAGGATGCCGCCGCCGAACTCCGACCGCTTCTTGCCCGCGCCGAAGCCCGTCAGGGCCCCCTCCGCGCCCACGCCGTAAACGGCCCCGCCCGCCGTGGTGCGGAAGTAGTCCTGCCGCCCCTTCCCGGACTGCACGCCGACGTATGGGGCGATGCGCCGATACCAGTCCGAGGCGCAGCACTCTTTGATCGCCAGCGTCTGGGCAATGGCAAGGGTGGCGGAACTGGCTGTGTATATCCACTCGGAATCAGGGAAGCACATCAGGCCCCATGACACGAGGTCGCGGGCGATGTACGTCTTGCCGTGGCGCGGGGGAATGCAGATGGCGAGGTTCCGGGCCCCTCCGGGCAAGGTGCCGGCCACCCACTGCGTAACAGACTGAAAAATACGGCGGTGGAACGGGCGCACAACGCGGGGCTGGCGCGTCAGGATGCCGTGGGCGACAAAGAACTCCTCAAGCGTCGGGAGTTTCACTGCGAGCCGCTCCGCCGCAGATTTTGGCTGTACTCGTATGCCTCGTCCGCCGTCCGCAGACCGACCGAATTTGGATCAACCCCTGTATCCTGCATGAAATACTCCATCCATGCGGTAGGGTGTTTCGGGCTTTTCAGCATCCTTCCGTCCGCTGCGGACGAGGGCCAGTGCATCCTGTCGTCGAACTCGTAGTCCTGCGCTCCGACGCCAGCCTTCCATGCCCCCCGGTAATCATAGTCGGCGCGTGCCCCTGTAAGCTCCTCATACAGCGCGGCATCGTCCATCCGCTCCCCGGATGCCGCCACATCATCCCTGATTTGCTGAAACCATTTGGACTTCATGAGCCATTCCCGAAAGGCGGCTTCCTCCTGCGCGGAAAGGGCTGTCGGTTCCCACCGCGACTGTGCGAACTGCCGATACCGGTCATACCAGCTAGCCATCATCCCTCCCCCTTTCCTGCTCCAGAATCTCGCTGAGCGCATCACGCGGGCTGAGCGCCGAAGCCCCGGCTGCCGCCTGCGCGCTGGCCTGCTGGCTGACGTTCACCGTGGTGCCGCGCTCCTGCGGCGGAGCGAGATTCCGGCGGCCACGGGTCATGGTTTCCCACTCCTCGGGGAGTTCGACCTTGGAGAGTACGGCATGGGCCTTGAGTATGAGGGCCTTGTCGAATTGGGCAAAGAGATGGTCGGCTTCAAGACGTTCGCGCACCACATCGTCGATCGTGGCGCGAAAAGTTGTGGGCAGGTCACAACTTTCCTGCTCAACTTCGTATAGCGCCTTAATCGCACTGACCTTTTTCTCGACAACCCCACAACTTTTTCCTTGCTTCCAGCCCTCTTTCCGGGCGCGCTTCGATGCGGCCTGCTGTGATACCCCGAAACGTCTGGCGACCTCCCCCAGTGACACGCCCCGGACTTCATATTCCGCGCGGGCCTGCTCCCACTGTTCAGACGTCAGCCGGGCCATGCCCCACCTCATGCTCTCCGTTCGCCGCACGGATGGACGTGGTGATCAGGTCAAGAAGTTCCTGATACACGCGGTCGGGAGTCTCCTTTTCCACGGCCTGCACGACCTTCTGATACTCCTCGCCGATGACGCCGAGCGCGTGGTACTTGCCCTCCGCAAAGACCGGATGCTTTCGCCGCACTTCCGATACGCGCCGGGCAATGGCCTCAAGAAGCCCGTGACCCGCAACCGCATTCCCGTTGCCGACAATCAGTTCCATTTCAAGCTGGTTCACAATACCCTCCACATGCCTTCACTCAGACGTGTTCCTCACATGTCCACAACCGGAGCCGGACAGTCCCAAACGTCCTTCCCCTCGGCCTTCCGGTCGTCCAAGTTGATGCCCTTCTCCACCTTCAGCCGCTTGAGCCTGTACACCAGCATCCCGACGCCGCTCACCGTGCGACGGCGGGGGCCATATACCGCTATCCGATTTCGTTCCACACCCCAGACGTATGCCTGTACCTCAATCGCCCTGTGCAACATCGCCGTTGCCTTCGCCAGCATGCTGATCCTGCCGCCGGTAATAGGGACAATTACATCGGCTACCCGGTCCCTCATGTCCTGCCTCCGCTTGCGTGGGGCAATGCCCCGGTCAGATAGTTTTCGATGGCTTCCCGCGCCTCCCACCAGCCCTTGCAGACCTCGACGCGGTACCCGGCCTGCCGGAGCCTTGCGATGATGTCCTTCTGGGAGCTTTCCAGACTGCCGCCCT
>CAUHBW010000227.1 GCA_959604115.1 uncultured Bilophila sp.
GCTTCCTGACCCCGCCCTTCGGCGCGAACCTGTTCATCACCATGAAGATCACCGACGTGAAGCTTGAGGAAGTGGCCCTGAAGGCCTTCCCCTACCTGTGCGCGATCTGGCTGCTCATCTTCATCATCGCGGCCTGCCCGCAGTTCGTGATGTTCCTGCCGAACCTGCTCATGTAGCCCCTCCCGGGGAGACTCCCGTGTGGCGGACCTGCCCTGTCCGCCATGCGGGAGGACGCCCTTCACACCAACCTTACGGAGCATTCGCCATGATGCTGAAACATATCAAGATGCTGCTGGCCGCGGCCCTGTTGGCGGCCCTTCCGCTCGTCTCCGCCGCCGAGGCGGCGCAGCCGGCTCCCGCCAAGCTGTCGAGCGCCTGGATGGGCGAGCATGAAACCTTCGTGGCCTGGTACGCCAAACAGCACGGATGGGACAAGGAGGCAGGGTTCGACCTGACCATGATGCCCTTCGACTCGGGCAAGAACATCGTGGAGAGCCTCGCGGCCTACGACTGGGCCGTCGCCGGATGCGGCGCGGTGCCCGCGCTGACCACGCCGCTCAGCGACTACCTCTACATCATCGCGGTCGCCAACGACGAATCCGCGAACAACGCCGTGTACGTGCGGGCGGACAGCCCGATCCTCGGCGCCAAGGGTACCAATCCCTCCTATCCCGGCGTGTACGGCTCCGCCGTCACCGTGGGCAAGGCCGACATCCTGTATCCCAAGGGAACGTCCGCCCATTACCTTCTCGACACGTGGCTGCACATCCTCGGCCTGTCGGAAAAGGACGTGAAATTGCAGGAAATGGACCCCACCCCCGCGCTGAGCGCCTTCACCGGCGGCGTGGGCGACGCCGTGGCCCTGTGGGCCCCGCTGACCTACGAGGCCGAGGCCAAGGGCTTCAAGTCCGTGGCGACCTCCAAGGACTGCGGCATCACGCAGCTTGTCCTGCTGGTGGCGAACCGCCGTTTCGCCGACGCGCATCCCGAGCAGGTGCAGGCGTTCCTCAAGATGTATCTGCGCGGCATCGAGGCCATGCGCACCGTGCCCGCCAAGGAACTCGCCGCCGACTACGTCCGTTTCTACAAGGAATGGACCGGACATGATCTGGCGCCCGAAATGGCCCTCGCCGATCTGGAAAGCCATCCGGTGTTTACGCTCGACGAGCAACTCGCCATGTTCGCCCCCGACGGCAGCGTGCAGAAGGCCCTCGGCGCCATCGTGGACTTCTCCATCAGCCACGGTTCCTTCACCCCCGAACAGATCGACAAGATGAAGAATAAGACCCGCGTGACCGCCCGCTTCCTCGAACAGCTCAAGTAGGCCGCCCGCGTACGTCCCGATATGGAAAAGGCCGCTCTTCGGGGCGGCCTTTTCGCATCGCGGCGGACGGGATCAACGTTCTGATCGAACGCCGGACGGGATCGGCCTCGCGGCCTGTCGGCGATGATTCCCGGGCACGCCGTGCGGGGTGACTTGGCGTCGGGCGATGGAGCTTCGGTGAGGCGGTGCGGATGCCCTTTGCTCCGCCCGGTGCGGGAAAAGAAGCGCGCCGCGTTTCGGCATCCGGGCGCAGGAAAGCTCCGTCATGAGGAGGAACGGTTGCCCTTGCCCTCGGCGTCTCCGGCGGATGTTTTCCGCCACGAGGCCACGAGGCTTTCGAAGGGATACATGATGTCGGCGAAGCGTCGCTCGGCGTCGGGGCCGAACGTCCCTGGTTTCAGGCTGGCGAGGATGAGCACCGCGTGCAGCCCGGAGGGGCCGTAGAACGGCTTGGCGAAATAGGAGCGCACCCCGTGCGGCGTGAACAGCACCCAGTCGATGGTCTTGATGCTGTCGAGGGTTTCGTCCACGGTCAGGGAATGCAGGCCGAACCGTTCGATGTCCTGCGCGATGGTGCCTTCGTAGGCGTGCACGGCTCCCCAGTCGAGGTTCCGGAAGGCCGGACCCACGCCGTGGACCACGACCCGCCCCCGCGCCGACCGGATGTCCGAGAACATCAGACCGTCCAGCTCTCCGGCGTGGCGGGCGTACAGCCGTTCCAGCCCCTCCCGGAGCGGAACGCCGTCGAAGCCGTCGTCCTCGGTCCGCAGCGTCACCGCCGCGCCGCCGCTGTCCGGAATGTTCAGCAGGGCGACTCGCACGGCGCCGCCCCCGCCGCAGGGCGTCAGGCGAACCTTTGCCCTGAACGTGCTTCCCTGCGCGTTGCCGAAGGTCAGGGTTCTGGCCCAGACGTCCTCTTCCAGAGCCTTTTCCCCGGCCTCGCGGAGCGGCCCGATCCGTCCGCCGGGCACGATGTCGGCGAGGAAAAAGCCGCCTTTCGCCAGCGACGCGCCCGCTCCGAACAGGGTTCCCGCCGCCTCGTTGGCCGTCAGGATCGCCCCGGTCGCGGCGTCGAAGGCGAACACCGGATAGCCCGCCCCGCCGAGGTGCATCTGGCAGGTGCCCGGAAAGCCGCCCGAAGCGTAGGTCGCGGGCAGGAAGGCCTCTTTGAGCAGGCCGTAATACAGGTCGTCCGGCCCCGGCCAGCCCTGAATGATGAGCGGGGAGGCTACCCCGTTCACGTGAAAGCTCACCGCCGCGGGCAGGCGCGCGCCGAGCATGTCCCAGAATTCCACGAGCAGCGGGTAATCTTCGCGCCGCACCGTTTTTTTGCGAAAGGGAGCATCCTTGAGAAGACGGGGCGCGTCCAGTCCGGGAAAAGGCCACTGATTGAAGACGCGGAGACGCGAACGGGGAATGTCCACGCTCCAGATCAGGCCGGGGAATCCCACGAGCCATGTGGAAAGCTGCTGCATGCTTTACTCCGGTTTGAGGTTCCTATTGTGACCGGATTCGTGAGAAAGGCAAGGGGGCCGTCCGTTCCCGTGCGTTCGCTATTGGTTGAACCAATTGAAGAAAAAAGAACCTTCCGAGGGCGATTCCGCCGTCACAACGCCCCGGATTCGGGATTCTCCGAGAGCGGAAAAAGCCTGTGGTCCAACCAAAATAATGCGAAAGAGAGAGTGATTCCCCCTTGTTAGAGTGAAAAGCCCCGTCCGGGAAAAAACGGTTGCCCCTTTTTGCACGGAAGGCGTATCCTGTTCTTACCATTTATCGTTCGAGGATGTGGCATGGACAAGCAGGAACGCATCGAACAGCAGATCGAGACGGCGCTTCTTCAGGGAAGATGGGGGCTGTTCGACCGTCTGCCGTCGGAACGCGAGCTTGCCTCGGAATTCAGGATCAACCGCGCTACGCTGCGGTCCGCCATCCGGACGCTGGCCGGGCGGGGCATTCTGGAAACCCGGCGCGGCAGCGGCACCGTGGTCCGCGCGCTGCCCGGCGACGCCCCCCGCACGGCGGGGACGCTCCGGCACTGTCTGGAGGCGTTCCGGCTGATCGTGCCGCCGCTCGTGGCGGCCTGCACGGCCTCCGTCACCCCGTCCGTCGTCCTCGAACTGGAGCGTCTGCTCCCCGCCGCCGGAGCCTCGCTCCGCAACGCGGACATCAAGACGTTCGTCACGGTCCAGACCCGGTTTTTCTGCATCCTGATCCGCACCATCCGCAATCCCTACATCGAACAGGCCGCCTCCGGGGTGCTCCCCGACGGGCTGGCGCTGTCCCGGCTCCTTCAGGGGTGTTCGCTCCCGCAGTACGAAACGCTGTTCGCGCAACTCGCGAGGCTGTTGAGCGCGCTGCGGCACGCCGATCCCGAAGGGGCGTCTTCCGCGGCGGAAGGATACGCCGCCGTGCTGCTCCAGTTGCGGGAGGCGGCGTCATGACCCTGAGCCGGCGCGATTTCCTGCGCGGGGTCTGGCGGAGGGAGGAGCCCGGACCGGCCGGGAACGTCGCGTTGCCGCCGGAATTCACGCCGTCCCTGCTCCGCGCGGAGGCTGTCCGCCTCGGGCTGGACGTCGACGCGCTTACCGGGAAGGAGCTGGCCTCCGCCGTCATGCGGGCCATGCGCGCGCAGACGCCGCGAGACTGAAAGGGCTCATCGGAGGGGCGAAGCGTTTTTTGCCGTGCCGCCGGGTCCGCTCCGCGAGAGGAGGCCCGCCGCGCAAACCGTAGCCGAGAGGAGGAAGGAGATGTCCGAACAACACGTCCCGTATCTTGAGGAGCGCAAGCTCGTAAAGAAGTGGAGCGGTCCCTGGTCCCTGCTGGCGAACATGGTCTTCACGCTGCTCATTTTCGCCGTGACGTGGTGGGTCTTTCAGGACCCGCGCGGGATCATGCGGTTCTATACCCCCTATGTGGGGTACAACTACTGCCGCTGGTGGCTGATCATCCTGATCTGGATGGCCTATATCTTTGATTTCTGGCCGTTCAAGCGGGACTGGGTCCGCAACGCGCATCCGCTCCAGAAGGGGCTGGTGCTCTCGCTGGTGTCCGTGGCGATCATGGTCCTCATGATCCACGGCTTCTTCGAAGGCGTCCTCGGCAACCTCGCCTTCGCCTACTTCAATCCGGAACAGCTCCAGAAGCTCCCCGGCCTCACGGACTTCTATTCCACGGAATACGCGGCGCAGGCGTGCATGATGTTCGCGGTCATCGCCTCGTGGATCAGCCCCGCGTGGCTGGTGGCGCTTGAGGGCCAGCCGTGGGCCGCGCTGTCCCAGCCCGTGCGCGGGTTCAGCATCTGGCTCGGCACGTTCTGCCTCAGCCTGCTCATCTATTTCATGACCATGCACAACCACATGGGCATCCTGTATTACCCGTGGCAATACTTCACCGCCATCTGCCCGCCCTATTGGGAGCAGTTCGCGCAGACCGTGTCCGCCAACTTCCATGTGGCGTGGATCATGTGCTGCACCGTGGTGGTATGGTTCATGGAAGGCATCTGGGAACGCTTCCCCTTCACCATGATCAAGACTCCGTGGCTCCGCCGCGTGGCCCTGTTCTTCGGCATCATCGCCATTTCGTGGGCGCTGTGCCTGTTCTTCTGGTACATGCAGGAACTGGTGTGGGGCGACGCCATCCGCGGACACCGCCGCGACGCGGCCCCCGACTGGCGCTGGCTGCACGTGGGCGAGACGGCCATCTTCTTCCTCGTCCCGGCCCTGTTCCTCCAGTTCTACTGCGGCAACTGGCCCAACCGGTTCAGCACCCCGATCAACGTGCTTATCCGCTCCGGACTGGTGATGATCGGCGGCATCGCGCTGTATTGCGCCTATTACAAGTACGCCCATTTCCTGCTCGGCACGCAGAAGGGCTTCTCCCATCCGCAGCAGTTCCCCATGATTCCGACCATCTGGCTCATCAACATCTGGCTCATCAACTGGTGGTTCATGGACGGCTGGCCCGGCTGGCGGCGTGAATTCAAGACCGCCGAGGACTTCGCCGCCGAGGAACGCCGCCTCGCGGAGAACGCGGCATGGAACCCCGGCATGATCCCCGGCATCGTGGTCGGCCTCGTGATCGGCGTCGCGTTCTACTTCGCCCTTGTGTCCCTGCTCCCCGTGGCGAGCGCAACTTTCACTCTGGTTCAGTAGGAGGACGGTTATGGACAGACGCGAATTCATGAAGGGCGCCGCGCTCGGCATCGGCGCCGGGGCACTGGGCTCCATGGGTCTGTATTCCTACTCGCCCCTCCGCAGGGCCTTTCTGCCGGAAGTGCGGCGCGGCACCACGGACATCGGCCTGTGCAAGTCGGTGAAGGTGACCAACATCTCGGAAACGAGCTGGTTCGACAACGGCATTTTCATGAACGACGTGACCGGCGCGGGCGGCCTCCTCGTCGATCAGTATACCTTCAACTGGGCGCCCTTCGGCAACGGCAAGGGCATCGGCAAGGGCAGCTTCGAGGACGGGATGAAGCGCATCAGGCACCTCCTCCCGCACAAGATCGACGAGGCGTGGGCCATCGCCAAGGAAAACTGCGTCCACGCCGACAACGCGGGCGGGTACTCCTGCCTCGTGGAAATCGAGGACCTTGAGGGCAAGGTGACGCGCTACCTGTTCGACACCGGGTGGAACTACGACTGGATGGATACCTGCTTCAAGCGCGAGGGCATCGACACCATGCTCGCCAACAACGAGATCGACGCCTTCATCCAGACCCACGAGCACATGGACCACTACTGGGGCTTCCCCGTGGTCACGAAGTACAACCCCAACATCCACGTCTACACGCCCAACACCTTCTATCCGGCGGGCAAGGAATACCTGAAGGCCTGCGGGCATGTGGGCAAGTGGACCGAGGTGCCCAAGGGGCTGTACCAGCTCCAGCCGGGCGTCGCGCTCTACCAGTTCGAGTGCCCGATCATCTTCAAGGTGTTCGGGGAGATGTCCCTGTACTGCAACGTCAAGGACGTGGGCCTCGTCAGCATCACCGGCTGCTGCCATCAGGGCATCATCCTGTTCGCGGACACCGCCTATAAGGAAATCGCCTACGAGAAGGACCAGTTCTACGGCCTGTA
>CAUHBW010000228.1 GCA_959604115.1 uncultured Bilophila sp.
GGTCATACCTGCCCCCCCCCCCCCTCCAAACCTCCCCCACCCCTTTCCACGACTTTCAACCTTATCGAATCCCTTTCCCCAGCCTTCCCTGCGGGCATCCTCCTTCCCCTCTCCAACGCCCTCTCTTTCAAAAGACAAAAAGCCGGAAGGATTCGACGAATCCATTCCGGCTTTTTTAAGCAATACGAACTCCCTCCGCGCAACCTCCCTACCAATCGAAAGTCTTGGGAGATGGAGGGGTAGGGTTTAGGGAGGGGGAGGAAGAAGCCCTTCTCCAGAAGGGTTCTTCCTCCCCCTCCCCAATCTTTATGCTCTCTTAATCCATATTGATGACGGCGACCTTGCCGGATTCGGCGTGCAGCACGTGCACGGCGCAACCCAGTCACGGGTCAAAGGCGCGGATGAGCCGCGCTATGTTGACGGGATTCTCGATGTCCGGCACGGGCACGCCGATGAGGGCTTCCTCAAGCGCGCCGCGCATGCCGGTATCGTTGCGGGGAGCGCAGTTCCAGAGCGTGGCGGACACGATCTGGTAATTGGCGATCTTGCCGTTGCGGACCTTGGTGAAGTGCATCAGCGAACCGCGGGGCGCTTCCGTGAAGCCGAAGCCTTCGGAATCCTGCATCACCGGCGTGGAGAAGGTTTCCTCGTCGGGATGCACTTCCTTGAGGAAACGCTCGATGACGTCGAGCATGAGGTAGGTTTCTTCGGCGCGGGCGACGTGGCGGCCAAGCAGCGAGAAGGCGAGGTCTTCGCCCATGTCGCGGAAGTTCTTCACGTCGAGGCCGAAGTATTCCTTGAACAGCTTCTGGCCGATGGGGGAAACCGGCTTGTTGTTCACCCACATGCGGGCCAACGGGCCGACTTCCATCGGCTTGCCGTTGTACAGCGGGGCCTTCACGAAGCTGTACGCGCCCTTCTTGTCCACTTCGAGCACGTTCTCGCCCTTGGTGAAGGGCTTGCCCGAGGTTTCGTCCGCGAACCAGGAATACTTGACGTCTTCAGTGACCTTCTTCACGTCGAAGGGCATGTCCTTGCCGTCCTGATACGCGCCCGGCTTGAACACGAAATCCTGATCCTTGTCGTCCAGCGGGAACACGCCCACGCACAGCGCGTTGCGGTAGCCCTGCCCGAACGAGCCGAGATCCTTGTACTGGCTGCCGATCAGGTAGACGACGGGAAGGTATTTTTCCTCGACGAATTTGCGGACTTTCTTGAAGCGGGCCGCGTATTCCACCAGCTTTTCCTTGGTGGGGATTTCCGCCGCGCCGCCGGCGAGGATGCCGTGCACGTGCGGCATGCGGCCGCCGAAAAGCGCCACCATTTCATGGCACACGGCGCGCACTTCCAGCGCCTCGACGTACTGGTCCACGCCCACGGCGTTGACGCTCGCGGGCAGGCGCAGGTCGGGCTTGGCGTAGCGGGGCATGAAGGGCGCGGTGTCCGGGCCCTGAATGAAGTCCTGACCCGCCAGATGGTAAAAATGCAGGAGGTGGGACTGGAGATAGTTCGCGCCGAGGATCAGGTTGCGGGTGGCGCGGCCGTTGCTCGGCACCTTGGTGCCGCTGGCCTTTTCAAGGGCGATGCTCGCGGCGGTGGCGTGGGCGGTGGGGCACACGCCGCAGATGCGCTGCACGATCTGCGCGGCGTCGCGCGGATGGCGACCGCGCAGGATGGTTTCAAAACCACGGTACATGCCGCCGGTCAGTTTCGCATCGACGACCTTGCCGTTTTCAACCACGACCTCGGCCTTGAGATGGCCTTCGATACGGGTCACCGGATCGATGGCGATCGTGGTTTTCGTCTGGGTAGCTTCTGCCATAAAAGTGGCTCCTCAAAAGCGCCGGAAGGTTTCCCGCCCGGAGCAAACGGCCCGGTGGGGCCTAGTTCACGTAGAAGGGAGACTGCCCGTCGGGGAAGCTCGGGGAAGTGCAGCCGATACAGGTGGCGTTGTTCACGCACCAGTTGACGCCGTTGTTCCACTTGCGCTCGAAGGAGTCGCACGCGCTGCGGGGGCCCTTGCAGCCCACGCTGAACCGGCAGCCGTCCTTGTCGCTCATGGTCTTGACCATGTGTCCGGCCTCGAACTCGCTGAGGTGGGGGCAGTTCATATGCACGTTCTTGTAGAACGCCTTCGGGCGTCCGTTGGCGTCGAGGCCCTGCTTGACCAGAAGGTCCAGCGTGTTCGTGGCGAGCGCCTGAAGCCCGAGGCCGATGGTGCCCACGATCCAGTCGGGATGCGGCGGGCAGCCGGGGATGTTGATGACGGGCGCGGGGATGCCTTCCTTCTTGAGGAACGCGGAAACGCCCATCGCGCCGGTTTCGTTGCCCTTCCCGGCGGGGATGCCCCCGTAGGCGGCGCAGGTGCCCACGGCGAGCACGGCGGCGGCGTTGGCGGACAGCACCTTGGTCAGTTCGGTCATGGTCACTTCATGATGGTCGGCTTCGGCCACCACGCAGCACTTGCCGTCGTAGGCGACCGGAACCGCGCCTTCCACGGCGAAAATGTATTTGCCCTTGAACTTCTCGGCGACGCTCATCATGTGCTCGTACGCGCCTTCGCCCTCGGCGGCCATCACGGTCGGGTGGAATTCGAGGCTGATGATTTTCAGCAGCACGTCCGCGATGCTCGGGTGCACGCTGTTGAGCAGCGTCACCGAACAGCCGGTGCATCCCTGCCCCTGCACCCAGAAAACCGGCGGACGTTCGCCGGAAAGCGTCTGGGCGAAGGCCTCGTGGATGGCGGGGTGGAACATTTGGGAGACCCCAAAACCGGCCACCGTGCCCGTACACAGTTTGACGAAGTCTCGTCTGGAAAGAGCCATTCCTGCCTCCTTGATAAAGGCATGTTATTATAACAATACGGATAGCAAGATGCGGCGAGGCGGCGGTCCGAGGACGGACGGATCGCGGTCCGCAGCAAGAGATTATAATGGTATTATACAGAGCGGGGAATTGTGTCAATCAAAACGGGGGGAAACGTGACACTTTCCATCTTTTCGTAGCACCAAAGAGAAAATGAATGTCAATCATTCCAATGGAAAAAGGGTCCGCGCTGACCGAGACGCCGGAGGGAACCCGGACGTTCGCGGGTTCCGCCCGGCTCAGGCGGCCCCTCCGGGACGACGGCGCGCGCTCCCGGAGAAACGCTCCCGGCTCATCGCGAAAACCGCAACGGCCACGAACAGAGTGCACAGCTCCGCCAGCGGGATCGCCGCGTAGACGCCCACGTTGCCGAACAGCCGGGGCAGCAGCCACAGGAAGCCGAGGGGAAACAGCAGGCTCCGCAGGGACGCCACCACGGCGGAGGCCCCCGCCATGTGCAGCGCGGTGAAGAAGCTCGCCAGCGCCATGTTCGCCCCGCTGAACAGGAACGCGGGCTTGAACCAGTCGATGAACTCCAGCGTCACCGTCACGACCTTGCCCTCGCCGGGCAGGAAGATTTCCAGCAGCAGTTCGGGATACAGGGCGAACGCGCCGAACAGCACCAGCCCGTTGCCGAACACGAGGCACAGGGCCAGCGCGAGGAACCGCCGGACGCGGACGAAGTTCCGGGCCCCGAAGTTCGCGCTCACCAGCGGGGACAGGGAATCGCTGATGGCGTAGGCGATGGAGGTTCCGAACCATGCGGCGTAGTTGATGATGGTGAACGCCGCCACGCCGTAGGAGCCGACGCGGGCCAGCAGAATCCAGTTGATGAACATGATCACCAGCCCGATGGAGAGTTCGTTGATCAGTTCGGAAACGCCGTTCCAGCAGGCTTGCGCCACTTCCTTCCATGCGCCGAGCGTGCGGGTGAAGCGGCATTTGGCCCCGGGCGTGAAGAAGTGCAGGCACAGGATGCCCGTGGTGAGCGTGTAGGCGATGCCGGTGGCGTAGGCAGCGCCTTCCACCCCCATGCCGAACAGGGAAATGAACACGGCATCCAGAACGATGTTGATGAGCGCGCTCAGCATGAGGCCGCCCGAGGCCAGCGCGGGCTTGCCGTCCACGCGGACGAAATACGAAAGCGCCATCCCGCCGGGGATCACCGGCCCGAACAGCAGCAGCCCGCGCAGGTAGTTTTCGGCGGGCGTGATCAGGGCCTCCTCCGCGCCGAGAAAGGCGACCAGCTCCCGGCTGAAGACCAGCATCCCCACTGCCGCAAGCGAACTGGCGAGGAGCAGCCCGATCATGGTCTTGGTGAAGACGGCGGAAGCCGCCTCCGGCCTGCCTTCCCCAAGGTATTTTCCGGCGCGTACGGCCCCGCCCGACGCGAACATGATGCTGAGGCCGAAAAAGAACGAGTACAGCGGCATGACGAGGCTCAGGGCCGCCAGCGGCAAGGCTCCCACATATCGGCCCACGAAGAAGCCGTCCACCACCGCCGCCGAGGACTGGAACAGCATCGCCAGCGTCCACGGGATGCAGTACCGCAAAAACGTCCGCACGATCGGCCCGTGCAGCATGAGATCAAGTCCGTGCATGCAACTCCCTGAACAGGTTTGTTTCGGAGAAAAGGGATCACCGTCAGACGATGCCGTAGCGCAGCAGGTACCAGAGTTTCTTGACGTACTCGGAAACGATGTAGCCCGCTTCATAGATGCGGAAACGACCGTTGAACGTCAGCCCCGCCTGAACGGGGTACACGCCGAAGGCCACGCCCGGCCAGGCCTCCCGGAACACGGCGAGCGCGCGCCCGGTGTGATACCAGCTCGTCACGAGCATGACGGAACGGGGGTTCGAGGCTTCCAGCGCCCTCCGGGTCATGACGGCGTTCTCGTAGGTGCTGCGCGACGCGGTTTCAAACGCGACGTCCGGCACGCCCGCCATCTCCAGCCGCCGGGCGATGAGCCCGCCGTCGCCGGAGCCGGTCACGAAGACCTTCGGGGCCACGCCCCGGCGGTACAGCTCCGCCGCGCCCACGACCCGCTGGCCCGACTCGCCGCCGAGCACCACGATGACGTCCGCAGACTCCAGCGGCACGTCCGCGTACAGCCATGCACCGGCCCGCCAGATCAGCACCGCGCCGAGCAGCAGCGCGGCGATGGCCAGCTTGCCGATCACCGCGTACCATCCCTGTCCCGCGTCGCGTTCACGCCCGACTGTCAGTCCGCGCTTTCCGAACATACGCCCTCGCGTGTGAAACCGCCCGCTTCCCCCGTCCATCGTTTCCACGAACAGCCGGATTCAGGGGCGAAAAACACGAACGGCCTTGAAGGAAAGGAGGAATCCCGGGATGGGGAACCGTTCCGAGGAACGGTCCCCATCCCGTCCGTTCAGCCCGAAACTCGCCGGACTAGTCCCCGGCCTTGAGCTGTTCCCAATATTTTTCGTACAGTTCGCGGGCCTTGCCCACGTTGGTGGTGACTTCGCCGGCGGCGACTTCCTTGGGATCAAGGATGATGACCTTGCTCTCGGCGTATTCCGGCTCAAGAATCTTCTCGGCGGCCTTGTTCGGCGTGGAATAGTTGAACTCCTCCACACAGAGCTTGGCGACTTCGGGGCGCATCAGATAGCTGATGAACTTGTAGGCGTTCTCCTTGTGCTCGGCCCCAGCGGGGATGGCGAAGTTGTCGAGCCAGATCAGCAGGCCCTCTTCGGGCACGATGAATTCGAGGTCGGGGTTTTCCTGCATGGCGATGAAGGCGTCGCCGTTCCACGCCAGCCCAGCGACCACTTCCTCGCTGATGAAGGCCTGCTTGGTGGCGGTCACGTCGAACACGCGCACGGCGGGCTTCAACGCCTTGAGCCACTCGTAGGCGGCCTTGATCTCGTCGGGATTGGCGCTGTTGATGGAGTAGCCGCAGGCCTTCAGAGCCACGCCGAAGGTGTCGCGCAGGTCGTCGGAGAGAAGCACCTTGCCCTTGAACTCGGGACGGGCGAGGTCCTTCCAGCTCTTGATGGCGGAGACGTCCACGGCCTTCTTGTTCACGAGCAGCCCCACCGTGCCCCACATGTAGGGAACGGTCAGGGCGTTGCCCTTGTCGAAGGGCTGGTTCAGGGAGGCGGGATCAAGGTTGTCGAGCCCCGCGATCTTGCTCTTGTCGAGCGTGGCGAGCAGGTTGTCCTGCGCCATCACTTCCACGAAATAGCCGGAAGGAATGACCAGATCGTACCCCTTGCCGCCGAGCAGCTTGAGTTTCGCGTACATGGCCTCGTTGGATTCGTAGGTGGAAAGCACCACCTTGATGCCTGTCTCCTTCGTAAAGCCGTTGACGACCTCCTGAGGAATGTATTCCGACCAGCTGAACACGTTCAGTTCCTTCGCTTCGTCCGCAAAAGCCGGAGAAGCGCCGATCAGCAGCGCGACAAGCGCAACGAGGAATTTTTTCACGCGAGTTCCTTATGACGTTGAAAGGTATGTGAAATGTGGGGGAGGGGAGAGGGAATCCCTCTGAAGAAGGGCTTCCC
>CAUHBW010000229.1 GCA_959604115.1 uncultured Bilophila sp.
AAGGTTCTCTCCCCCTTCCCCAATCTTCCTTTTCCCTTCCCTCCCTTCCCTTCTACATGCGTACCCATTTGCCGAACCAGTTCTTTTTGAACCGGGCGAGATTGCGGCAGGCGTCGGCATTGCCGAGCGCGGCGGCCTCCTGAAACAGGGGGATGCCTT
Organism: uncultured Bilophila sp.; assembly: GCA_959604115.1. Taxonomy (GTDB): domain Bacteria; phylum Desulfobacterota; class Desulfovibrionia; order Desulfovibrionales; family Desulfovibrionaceae; genus Bilophila. The sequence continues at coordinate 160 of CAUHBW010000229.1, forward strand.
CCTTGAGGTTTTCCGGCCCGGCCCGGCCGTCGGCATACAGCTCGCCGAGTCCGTTGCAGAGCATGCCCGCCAGTTCGTCGAAAAAGATCGACTCGTTGCTCAGTTCCTTGTCGCTGCGGGCGTCCGCAAACCGGGTGAGCAGGGCAAAGGCTTCGCCGTCGTCCTGCTGTACACCGAAGCCGCGCAGGAAGCACAGGCCGAGCAGACCGCAGGCCAGAGGCAGATCCGCCTCCGCCGCCTCACGGAGCCAGTAGGCCGCCCGTGCGGGGTCACGCGGCACGCCCTGACCCAAAAACGTCAGAATGCCCAATGCCTGCTGTGCGTCGGAAAAGCCGTACTCGGCACCTTTACGGTAGGCTTCTGCGGCCTTGCGGAAATCCTTGGGCGTGCCGATGCCGCGTTCATACAGCACTCCCACGTCGCACCAGCTTCCGAGCTGTCCGTGCCGCGCGGCCTTTTCGAACCAGCGCAGGGCCTCAGCGTCCCGTCCGTCCTCGTAACAGAGGCTTCCGCACCGCGCCTCCCAGTAGGGGCTACCCTTTGCGGCGCACCGGCGCACGATGGTCCGCTGGCGTTCCCGGTTCCCGGCATGCAGGCTGTACAGGAGATCTCCCGCGTCGAGCACACCGGCGTCCAGCGCCTTTTCCAGCCACGGAACGGCGGCCTTGTCCGCATCCGGTTCTGAGGCGGAGGCGCGGGAGGCTCCGGGTTCCGGGGCGTCTCCGTGGAAAAGCGCGTTGCCGACGAGATATTGGCAGAAGGGATTTTCGGACGCCTTCGTCAGCACGGCGTCCCATGCCTGTCCGGGGGACAGCGGCATGTCCCGGCGCACGGAAGGCGTCAGCAGGCCGCAGCGCGCGGCGACGAGCACGGCGCAGGCGCTGCCCCGGCGGAGGCTCTCCTTGAGCAGCGAAGCCGCTTCCCTGAGGTCGGCGTTCTGTCCGGCGTAGTCCCGGATGTATGGTTCGCCCATGCGGGTGCAGGCGAGAAAGCACGGCGCGTCGGGATCGCCTTCGTCCGTGGCCTCGCGCAACAGGCGCATGCCCTCGCGGATGCTCTCCTGATCGAAGCGCATCCATATCTGGCGGATGCCCGTTTCCGTCTTGTCCGAAAAAGCCTTTCCCATGTCGCGTTCTCCAGCCGGACGGCGTTGCCGGTTCAGACGTTGCGCCTGCGCCGCATCGCTTTGGTGACGTCTTCCCAGCCGTCCACGTAGGGCGGCTGCGCGTGTTCATAGTAGGCGGAAAACCAGAACAGCACCTGATCGCGGCGCGGCGTTTTGATCCGGTAGTATTCGAAATCCCCGTCGGGAGCGGGGAACGCCGTTTCCACGATGTAGTCGCGGCCCTGTTTGCCGTTCAGGGACAGGTAGCCGAAGTCGCCGGGCATCAGGAGAAAGGAGCCGTAGACGCCCGCATCCACGCCGTCGAGGGCGGCCTCCACGTCTTCGAACGTGTTGTCGTCGAAGCGTTCCTCGTCCACAAGCAGGCTTTGCCGTTCCGGGGGAAGATCCCGCTCCCATGCCGTTTCCTGCCAGCCGTTGGCGGACGGGGGAAGGCCGCGCCGGAAGCAGTCCAGAAACAGGGTTCGGGCCTCGGCGCGTTCCATGCTCCGCTCGGAGCGCCGGTAGTCGTCCCCGCGCCGCAGAAAGAGCATGAACCGGAAGCGGCCCTTTCCGTCCGGTTCGCAGGCGATGGAGAAACATTCCTCGCCTGTGGGCAGGAACAGCGGGGAGAGCGGGACGAGGTCCGCCGCGCCGTCGGGATGGGCGGCGAATTCCGCTTCGATGCCCGCTTCCGTGGCGAGCGACGTGGGGATGCCGTCCGGCCCCGCATAGGCGAACGCTACCGGTCCGGGGGCGGCCTGCGCGGCCTGTCGGGCCCGGACCCGGCGGTTGATCTCCCGCCTGTCCGCGCCGTCCATTGCGAAGAAGAACTCCAGATCGTCTTCGCCGCCGATAAAGGCGTCGGGTACCCGCTCGAGCAGGTGCGCACGGGCGTCCTCCAGCGTTTTCCGCGAGGGCAGGAAGGCTTCGAGAAGGTTGTTGTCCACGTCCGCCAGCCAGAGGGAATAGGTTCCGGATTCGCCTTCGCGTTCAGGAGGGATGGCGGCGGTGAAGATGCCCTGAATGCGCGAAATCCGCATGGCGTCCAGAAAGAGAACCCACTCCCGCCCTATGGACAGATCGCCGAACCGTTGTCCGTGGTCCCGGATGTCGGCGTCGATGTCCGCGAACAGGGCTGTGGTGTCCTTCGGGCTGGCGGGGCTTTGGGCGCGGACGGAGCCTCCGAGCCGACAATGGGCGGGAGAGAGGCCGAGGATGAGGAAGTAGAGCAAACCGGCGAGCCCGGCGACGCCGATCTTGCCGAGGATGTACGGGAGCAGGGGGAGGGTCGGAGAGACGGCGTTGCGGAACGCGGGCAGGCAGGCCGCCGCACCCAGAACCAAGGCTCCGGCGCACAGCGACAGTTTCGGGCGCAGCTCCCGGACGCCGCCCGCCCGGGCCCTGCGCGTTGCGGATGTTTCCCGTTCGTCACACATGGTTGTAGGCATACGGCAGTCGCGCTGAGGCGTCAATTGGACGCGGGAGCGGGAGGCGTCGTTCCACCTTGGCTGCCGGCGTCCGACGTCGCGGACACGGGCGGGAGCGGTTCGAGTCCCTGTACGCGCCAGTTCATGGACCGGAGTTCGGCGTCCGTGATCGTCCGCCGCTCCGCGATGCGGACGTTTCCGGCGGTGTCGCGCACGGGGCCCCGGAAGGGAGACCGGCCGTTGCGGATGGCCTTTTCCTCGTTCCGCACGCGGGACTGAAGATCGTCGGGGACGGACGGCCCGAAGGCCGAAAGCCGCACGACGCCTTCCTTGATGCCGTAGGAAACGTTCCGGGGACGCCACAGGCCGAAGCGGACCTGCGCGAGCAGATCCCCGAAGGCGTTGCCCCAGTCCCATTCGGGCGCGGCGAGGAACAGCGGATCCTCGACCCGCTGCGCCGTGCCGATGAAGCGCACCGAATGTTCGCGCAGCAGCTTGAGGAGGGAGGGCCGGGTCCGTTCCATGTCGACGATGTCCACGCCCGCCGCGATCAGGGTTTTGACGTCGTCGTCCGGGGTCTTGCCCGGAGCGTACAGCACCCGGATGGCCGGATTGGCGGCCTGCGCTCCGAGGGTGAAGGCGTTGGCGTTGCGGATGCGCGAGGCGTCGGACTGGTAGGGATCGTTGGCCAGATAGCCGACGGCCCCGTCCGACAGCGAACCCGCCAGAAGGCCCGCGAGATAGTGCGCTTCGTAGGTGCGGACCTGATAGCCGCTCAGGGAGCCTTCCGCCTCCTCGTCCGTGCAGGCGAGAAAGACCGTGTCGGGATGGCGTTCCGCCTCGTCGCGGACAAGGGGATAGAGCAGGGGGCTGGTGGTGATCAGCACTTCGGGCTTCATGGCGGCGAGTTCGCGGAGTTCCGCCGGGTCGTCGGGGGGGACGGCGGAGACGATGGTGGGGATGCGCCGGGATTCGAGCATGTCCTTGGCGTGGTCGAGGCTGCGGATCCAGCCCATGAGTTCGGTATTCCGTTCGTCGTCCGGCGGCAGGAACAGGTGGACGAGGGCCACGGCGGGGCGCGGTTTCGCCGCCGCCGGAAGGGACGCCAGCAGGCAGGCGAGCAGGATCGCCAACACGGAGAAGCTCCGCGCTCCGGCGAACGAACGTTTCCTCATGTCGGTTCCTCCTGCGAAGGCGGGTCATTGCGGCCGGGAATTTTCGGAGGACGGTATCCGATTTGGCGGATCGGTTCAAGGCGCGAAAAGCCCTCCCGCGCCCTTTGGGGAGAGCGCGGGAGGGAAAGCCTACTGAAGCGACGCCTTTCGGAGCACCGGATTCCGTCGGCGGGCCGCACAAGAAGACGGTCCGGCGTGATCCGTTCGGGCATGTTGGGGCATGTCCGGCAACGGCGCACGACGGAACAAAGCGGTTTTCGGGGGAGGAAAACCGTTGCGCTGTGGCCACCACGGGAAGAAACGTTCCGGAGGAAAGGATCATACAACCGTCACAGCGTCCGTTTCTTCAGGGGCTGCTCTGTTGTATGACCCGAGGGGTATAGTTCAGAGGTGCGTCCAGTCGCAATCCTGCTGCCTGAGAGTTTTGGCTTGCGCCTTGCCCCTTCGGCGACCTTTTCGTTGAGGAAAGGTTCTCTCTTGCAACCTTCAATCGCTTGTTCATTATGGGGCATTGTCGGCGGGAGGTCAAGTCCCCGTCGATCCGTCCGCCTTCCGGGGACGCGGGTTCGACGAAAAAGGGCCGTGATGACGGCACGGTGCCGGGAGGCTGTGCGGCGGCTCATTGCAGGGTTACGCGATTGATGGTATGTGAAAAAAGATGTTCCGTGACCGGGAGGCTTGCCCCTGTCCCCAAGGTCACACACTGTTCAGGGGCAAAACGGAGAACAGCATGAGCACGATCGCTTCGGTTTGGGCCCGCGAAATTCTCGATTCGCGCGGCAACCCTACGATAGAGGTAGAAGTTTCCCTTGATTCCGGTCATGTAGGCCGCGCCGCCGTGCCGTCCGGGGCTTCCACGGGCACGCGCGAGGCGCTGGAACTGCGCGACGGGGACAAGTCCCGTTATAAAGGCAAGGGCGTGAGCAAGGCCGTCGAAAACGTCAACACCGAGATCGCGGAAGCCGTGGTCGGCCTCGACGCGCTGCGTCAGGTGCAGGTGGACAACACCATGCTCGACCTCGACGGGACGGACAACAAGTCCCGCCTCGGCGCGAACGCCATGCTGGGCGTGTCCCTCGCCACGGCCCGCGCCGCCGCAGAATCGCTGGCCCTGCCGCTGTACCAGTACATCGGCGGCGTCAACGCCAAGGTGCTGCCCGTGCCCATGATGAACATCATCAACGGCGGCGCGCACGCCCCCAACAATCTGGACATTCAGGAATTCATGATCATGCCCATCGGCGCGCACTCCTTCGCCGACGGCCTGCGCATGGGCTCCGAAATCTTCCATACCCTGAAGACCATCCTCGCCGCCGACGGGCACATCACCAGCGTGGGCGACGAAGGCGGCTTCGCCCCGAACCTCAAGAACCACGACGAGGCGTTCAGCTACATTCTGAAGGCCATCGAGGAATCCGGCTACAATCCCGGTTCCGAAGTGGTGCTCGCCATCGACGCCGCGGCTTCCGAGTTCCACAAGAACGGCAAGTACATGATCGGTGAAAAGGGCGCGTTGAGCAGCCCGGAAATGATCGAATGGCTGGCCGAATTCACCGCCAAGTATCCGCTCATCTCCATTGAGGACGGCCTCGCCGAAGACGACTGGGACGGCTGGCGCGAACTGACCGACAAGCTCGGCGACACCATTCAGCTGGTGGGCGACGACCTGTTCGTCACCAACCCCGACATCCTCGCCGAAGGCATCGAGGAAGGCATCGCCAACTCGATCCTGATCAAGGTGAACCAGATCGGCACGCTGACCGAAACCCTCGACGCCATCCAGCTCGCCAAGGAATCGGCCTACACCACCGTGGTGTCCCACCGTTCCGGCGAAACCGAGGACAGCTTCATCGCCGACCTCGCCGTGGGCGTGAACGCCGGGCAGATCAAGACCGGGTCGCTCTGCCGCAGCGACCGTCTCGCCAAGTACAACCAGCTGCTCCGCATCGAGGAAGACCTCGACGACGCCGCCATGTACTACGGCCCCGTCATGGGCGCCAACATCGCCTTCGACGGCGAAGAAGACTAACATCAGGGAGGGGAAGGGGAGCCTTTTGAAAAAGGCCCCCCTTCCCTTCCCCGAACCCCTCCCTTTCCCCGCGAAAACTTTGACTGGCGGAGACGCGGAGGACGGTTCCAGAAAAACAAGAGAGGCCGTGAAACCCGAGGGTTTCGCGGCCTCTTTTCGTGTTTGCGAGTCTCTCGTCGGGGCATGGGAATGCCCAAGGCGATCAGTTACCGTATCGTGAGTGCCCATATTGGCGTCTGCGGGAAAACTTCCGGCACCCCGACGAGCTCTCCGCGTTCTCTCACTCTCTCTCTGATATTCCTGATTCTTCTTCCGCCTTCACAAAACGGGAAAGCCCCGAACAGGGATTCGATAAGGTCAAAAGTCTTGGGGGGGGAGAGAGGAGGGGGTACCGGGGGAGGGGTGGGGGGGGCGTTGTGCCGGAAGGTGCCCCCGCCCCACCCCCCCCTCGGTGTAGGAT
>CAUHBW010000230.1 GCA_959604115.1 uncultured Bilophila sp.
GGTCTTTGATCACTTCTTTGGTGTAGGGGATGGGAGTGCCATCGTCCCATGTCATTCCTTCCCAATCCGAAATGGCTTCTTGAAGATAAAGGATTTTGAATTTGCGATCTTCAAGCTCTGGAGTCCGGACTTCCCCAACCTCTACTCTTCGAGCTTTAACGTGAATTTTATCCTTTTCGGTTTCAGTAAGAAGCCGTGCATACACGCCGACACCTTCGTCATTGAACTTGATAAAACGGGAAGACTTCACTTCTTCTTTACGAACGAATTTCATGGGGATTATCCTTATGTGGCGATTGTTGCCCCGTCATAGGGAGAGGTCTATGACGAGGCTATCGGAGGGTGTGGAGGAGCTAGACAAGTACGATCTGGAGAGAGTTTTCACCTTTTCCGGTACCGAGGAATCGGCCGGACTGCGTAAGTGTCACAGTTGGGTCTTGAAAACCTACGCTCGCGGTGGTGAGCTTCATGCGAGGACCGATGAATGCCATCTTTCGGCCTTCATCTTTTCCAGCCACAGCATCAAACCGCTGCTCTGTGCCTTCAAAGCCGTCCCGCAGCTTGATAGCCGCATCCTTTTTGGCGAGCATCACGTAATCCATCGAAATTTCTCGGGTGGTGTCGATTCCCTGTCCCGGATACCGGGTCCCAATCGGATTCACACGCCCCACGGGAGTACCTATGGACAGTTCGGAAGGGAGCATGGTGATTTCTTCGCCCGCAACATAGACCACCGTGTCACGGTTTACGACCTCTTTCCCGATAGATTCACCTCCGGGCATCCACCACGTTATCACATCGTCCACCGCCCAATCTGTTTTGGTTCCCGGAGCGATGGTGAGTGTATGTGCCGCTTCATTAATGGCGGTCACGGCGTAACCGGATGCGGAATTGTCATCTTTCTTGGTAAGATTCTGGAGCCGTTGACCAACGAAAAAGGCACGAGAATCTTCTACGATAAGAGAGGTTGCACCGGTAACAGCGGATTCAGCGAGGTCACTTCGTCCAGCATTGTAAACTCTCTGCCCGACAACGGTGAACTGAAGCTCCACAGCATCCTCTTCTTGGAAAGGAACGGTGAGCTGCGTAACACTCGAACCTGTCATGCATTGCAAAAGTGTATCGGTAATAAGCCACATCGAAAAAGAAGGACGGCACGTATCCTGAGCATACCACCGGGATTTTACCGTGATATCATCTCCAATCTCGCCAATAACAGCAGTCGTGCCGTTATATCCTCGTACCAGACCGGTAAAGGTATACTCGCCGGGCGTTCCCGTAGATTCCATTACATCAGCATAATAAATTTGCTCGGTGTCTCCGGAAATGGTTTTGAGCTCCAGAACGCCACGTTTCGGGAATACTCCGCTGGCATTGTCAACGGTGAGAGAGTTGCTGGACACCGTGATCGCTGTCGTGAGTTCACCAGCAGCAGACTCCGCGATTTTCCCCATTGTTGCGACAATCAGCGTTTCGGCTTGGGGCGCGGAATCGACGCCTGAAGTACGCAGGTAACAGTTAATGGACGCAGTTCCTTCGCTTGCGATGCCTTGGAATACGTTCAGGACATCGAGGGTATCGGCCTTTTCTCGGCTATTCGTAGTAGGCGTCTCTTGGTTCATCGAGACGTCTGACGAGGGGTTGATAACATGTTGTGGTCCGGGAAATGCGAGAACTCCCGCCGTATCTTCTTCGACGGCATAGCACCGCTGTTTTCGCCCGAGCATTACATCAGGACATTTACCCATTTTTTTCCTCTGTATCTGTGTTGAAGTACATTGAAAACGGTATGTTAACGAGCAAGGAATAACGTCCATCGTCCGTATCCCCCACATCTGTCATCCACGGCTCTCCGAAGTTCAGGCAGTCTATTTCTTGTCTCCTGAACTCTTCGATGATGCGCCAAGCGAGGTTCTTCGCTTCACGTAAAGACTGCCCTCGTTTTACGGACAGATTTACAAGGCACGTTCCGACCATTTGAGACAAGGCTTCGCTAGTGCCCTTTTCGGCGAGGTATGATTGCCCCGGATTAACCTTCTGAATGGCAAGAATGTCTGTTGACTGCGAGAAATCGACTTCTTGATTTGGGAAGACGAGACGCGCATCCGTTCCTATGATGTCCATAAGGACACGCTCAAAGGTTACGGTCATCTCATAAAATGTCATTCCCTGTTTCATCGGTTATTCATCGCCTTAATATTGCGTTGCAACTCTTTCTTTGTTTCCAAAAGAGCATTTGCAATCCATCCATTGGGAGCTTGTTTGGAATGCCCTGCTTCCAGCCTTTGAATGTATTCAACATTATTTATGATGTAATATATGTCAGAAGCTGGCTCATTAAGTGTTTGGGTAATTTGTTGTTCTTCATCCGTAGCAAGATCTTGTGGGCTAAATTCTACATTTTTATCAGGAACATAATTTGTTGTGTGTTCTGAAAGCTGCCATCCTGCACGCGCACGCCCCGTTTTTATTGGTGTACCTATGGAACACTTCTTATATAATCGAATAGCCGTATCACGAGTGAGTTCTGATATTTCTTCTTGGGTAGCTCTTTGTATCTCTGAAAAAGCCGCATTCAGTTCTTTACCATTACGAACTATCTTACGTTGTTTGTAAGCTGTATTTGAACGGATACGATTCATTGTGTGCGGCTGGCCAACCATTAAGCTCTCCGAATCTGAACTTTATAAAGAATATCGTCACCATCAGGACTGATGCTCACAATATCGCGAACGTCCCATTCGACCTTGGAGACTTCTTCTTTGGTCATGGCATCAACATGTTCCAACGTGTCCAAAACAACAGTGTCCGACGGGTCTGGAGATTCCAAGTCCTGCCCGGAAATGAGCAGAATCATATCTCCAACCTGCACCGCTCCCGATGCGAGTTGCTCAGTCGTAGGATTCGTTCGGAAAGCGTTGACTTCGGTATGCTCCACGATTTCGGGATACCCCTCTCCGGGAACGGGGATGGTTCCGGTCGACTTATGCCGAAACACGACAGGACCGCCATACTTGGCGATAAGATTCGAAGAAAGGGTTTTGAATCGCATGTAGTCCATGCCGCGATGAAACAAGGAAAAACGAAAAAAAGGCGCAAAAATGGACACTTTCTTTCAGAGCATAAAAAAGTCCCCGTGCCGGAGGAACGCACGGGGACGACAAGGGGAGGAGGGGAAATTCTCAGGCGGCTGCGGGCGTAGTGGCAGAAAGAAATTTTTTGACGAAGTAGAGCTGGCCCTTGCCCGTGACCTTGGTTGTAAATCTGGTTCTGGTTGAACCATCGGGGTTATGAACGAGGTACTCCTTGACCTCAAACAGCCCCATTTCCATGCTCCGCTGCGTGGGCGTATTCTTCCGGCTACCTGATTGGATGAGAAAGCCCTTCTCGCGGAGATAGACAAAAAGACGATTCTGCCCCATCTTCACGCCATTTTGTGCCAGAATCTTTGCTAACTCACCAATCAAAATGGAAGAACGGGAAGCCGAAACGGAATCGGCAAAAAGAACTTTCGGAGCGTCTTGCTCGATCTTGGATTCGAGGGCAAGTCTCGCCTGCTCTTCAAAGCGGCGTTGTTCTTCTTTGTCAGCCCATGCACGGGCGGCCTCTACGGGGTCAGCGAAGTTTGGGAGAGATGCGGAGCCGTAGAATCCAGTCTTACGGAGTGCCGGGAGGACATCTTCCACAACCCAGTCTTGGAAGCTTTCAGCACTGGGCAAATTTGACCGCATGACAAGGCGGTACACATCCGACTCGGGGATGATGTTGATGAAGGTGGGAGGACAGTTTACCGAGGTGAGCGATTCGCTAGATTGGGTGATTTTATTTACTTTTTTGCAGTGCTCCCGCGTTGCTTCCTGTGGGTTTGCATACCCCAACGCCTTTGCCACGTCGCTCGCCACGAACCACGGCTGCCCTTCGTACTCGACAACCCGAACCTTTCCAAACTCAGCCTTCTCGAAAATCTGCATTTCGGACATAACTATCCTTTTGCTAAAGATGAATGCGTCCGGTCGGGATGGGTAGCAAAAGGAAAACCCCACACTGACCGGACACTATGTACGGTACGAATGCAGGCTGAAATAAATTTTGAAAAAAAACGAAAATTTTGGACACTTTTTTGAAGGCCCAAAAAATCCCCGCAACCGGAAAGGATGCGGGGATTGAGGTTCTAAGGGATTACCTCGCGTTCAACTGCCTGACGATGTCGAGAAGGGCAAAGCCGGGATTCCGGTAGTCGGGGAGTGTGTCGGAAGGATAGACCAGAGCTTCCTCGATGCCGTGCGTCATGTAATCGAGAAGAAGCCTGTCAAGCGAGCATGTAGAGTCCTTGGATGACATCCGCGCCCTGTCCTGAATGTCATGGCAGAGAGCCAACGCCAGCTTGTAGCCTCTGGACAGAAGCCGCTTTTGGAGCTCCTGAACCTGCGCGTGGGTCTTCCTCACCTCGTCCACGAAGTCAAGGAACGGGCGTTCATCGGCGGGGGTTCGGGGAAGCGCCTTTGCTGGCGCGGGGGAAGCGGGGAGAGCGTCAATCTTGCCCTGCACCCACCGGATGGCATCCTTGACCTGCCCGATGGTGAGCGAGTCCACGGAGGCGACGCCGAAATGGGCATTCACCTGCGCACGGGCCGAGGCGTAGTGAATCGGGGCCATGCCCACCCATGTGTTGATGATCGCGGTGAGCGCCTTGCGCTCGGGATCGGAACGGCGCGACGGGCACGATGTATCATGGATGGGACGTTCCGCCCGTCCATTTACCCAATAGTTCCACAAAGCATCGTCGCTTTCGTTCTGGTACAGTTCAATCTTGGCCCGGAGTTCGGGGCGTACCTTCTTGGGGTTAATGCTGGAAAGATAGGCTGGGAGCTTGCGGACGGGCATACAAAGCATGTCTTGTTGCCCGCTTGCGGTAGGTATCAAGATCATCTTGATACCCCACCTTTCAACATTGGTAGTCAGCTTTGCTTGCTGTCCTTGCCAAGAGATGCCCATGTTTTCAACAATAGGCTTCATTGGCGTGTAGGGCTGATTTTCGTAGGTAAGGCAAAAGATGGTGTCACCGTGAAAGGTAACGGGAGAAAGCTGACTCATGATGAGCCTCCTTGTTGGGTTGTTCAATTCCCTTTTCAGAATAGAAAAAGGGCCGGGAGCTTGAACACCGCCAACAAGTGCGGCCCATACACCTTCCCCTTGCGGGTCTTGTATAATGGATGGACTCCCGGCCCAAATACAGGCTGGATGATACACCTCTCCCAAGGTGAAAAACACTCTTGACAGGGTATAAAAAATCCGCATCTGCGGGCGCGGTATCCGCTTGTTGTTGGCTGTTCAAGGCCGTGCGAAGACAACGCCACAAAGCTGGGTAAATGTCAAGATGGGAATTCAAGAAAAATCTTTACGTCACGAAGTGCATTTTTTCTTTGTCAAGAAGAGGACGCAAACGCCCTATCCAGAGACTTAACAGTGACCTCACTCAACTCTGGGCAAACCCCGCAACAGTCCTTTCCTGTGATGCCGAATCGTTCCATGAAGATGTGACACCATGCCGGACGCTGCGCATTCACCGGCAACGGAGCCTCGTGCGGAAGTAAGGAGTCAAGGTCAAGGAGCACATCTACCAGATGGCACATGTCTTCGTTCATGTCGCCTCCATCGGCCTTTTCCCTTCCATGCATCCATCTTCAGCCTTGGTTCGATTGCGAGGCCATTGGCGTCGTGAGCACACGCCGTCGGATGCCTGTTCTACGCGGGAAAGAGGACGGAGCGGCACCCAAAAAGCACACGCTCCACATAAAAGATATGGAAAAGCAATATCTTCTGATGAAGTTCCCCTATGTACGTCAGCGTATTGCATCACCTTTCTTCCGTGATTTCTTCGGCTTGGATTCGGTTTTCTCCGCTTCGGGCTTCATCACAGCCTTAACACTGGGAAGCGGGGATGGAACGCCAGTCCCGACAAGCGCGGCATGGCGCAGCATAAAAAAGGGAATGTTCATAATTACCTCGTAAGTGCCCCGGAAAGGAGAACCTCCCCGGGGCATATCGTTAGCCTCTTGCTTCTTCCGTCGCTACGACGATAGCAAGAATTTTGCTGGCGATTCGTTCAAGAGAATCAATGTCTGGAACTCGACCGCGCATCTTGTACGCCATAAAAATCGGCGCACCTTCTCTAACAATCTGTTCGAGAACCACGCGAGAGCTAGATTCCCGTTCCAGAGTTCTATCAACGCTCCTTTCAACGCGCTGTATCACATCTTCAAGCGCACTCACGAGCTA
>CAUHBW010000231.1 GCA_959604115.1 uncultured Bilophila sp.
CTGCTGGTGGAGGAGCAGCTTGCCGTGGGCATGATCTCGTTCGGCCTCGACGAGGCGGACATCACCGCGATCATGCGCCATCCCGCCGTGAGCTTCATCACCGACGGGCTCATGAGCGGGAGGCCGCACCCGCGCGCCTATGCCGCCTATCCCCGCATCCTCGGCCGCTACGTGCGCGAGCAGGGCGTCATTTCCCTTGAGGAGGCCGTCCGCAAGATGACCTCGCTCCCCGCCCGCAAGATCCAGCTGCGGAACAAGGGCGTCATCGCCGAGGGCTACGACGCGGATCTGGTGGTCTTTGACCCGGATACCGTCATTGACAAGAACAGCTATGACGATCCCCGCGTGCATCCCGCCGGGATCGCGCACGTGCTCGTCAACGGCATGTTCGTGGTGGAGGACGCCGCCCTCACGGGCGCGCGACCAGGGCGGGTCATCAGAGACTGAAGGGCGTTTCGCGAGAAAGCCGCACAGATGGTTCCCGCGACCAGCCCATCCCGCAAGAGAATCGGGGGATTTCCCAGAGGGCGGGCCGCGCGAACCATGCCGGGCCCGGCACGGGAACCGGAGCGCATCAGGCAAGGAACGGCTGCCCGCCGTGGCAGGCCGGGCAGCCGCAACGGACTACAAACATACTCGGATCCGTGCGCCGGAACGGACGGCTGAGGAACGCTTTCAGGCGCCGAACATATTGCCTTTCCCATGACGGGTAGGCATACTTTCACGCCGGAGGACGGATCTTTCCCCGCCGCCGTACATTCCTTTCCGGGAGATTCGCATGCTGACATCATCACAAAAAGTTTTCGACGTTCTGGAATTCCTTTGCGCCAACGGCCCGCACAAGGCCCTTGAGGTGAGCAAGGCCCTGTCTCTACAAAAGAGCTCGGTGCACCGCTTCCTTAACAGCCTCATCGAGTTCGGCTATGTCCGCAAGGACGACCAGACGGGGCTTTTTTCGGTGACGCTCAAGGTGGTGCAGCTCGGCGCCATGGTGAGCAGCAGGATCGACATGGTGGAAACCGGAAGATCGTACATGCGGGAACTGGCGGCGAAATTCGATCAGGCCACGATCAGCTTCGCCACGTTCATGGACAGACAGGTGCTCGTCCTGCGCCGTGAATACCCCCGCAACTGCGTAACGCGCATCAATCTGAGCCAACAGCTTCCCGCCTATTGCACGGGACTCGGCAAGGCTCTCCTCTCAACGCAAAGCGAAGAGGAAATCGACGAATACATCGCCACCGTCCCGCGGACGGCCTACACCCTGCATACCCTGACGGACGGGCAGCGCCTTAAGGAGGCCCTGTTTGCCGCCAAGGAAAAGGGATACGCCGAGGACGTCTCCGAAATCAGCGACTCGCTCCATTGCGTCGCCGTGCCCATCCTCACCCCGCACGGCGGGCTCTGGGCCATGAGCCTTTCGGGGCATTGCTCCGTCATCCGCGAATACGGTGTGGAAAACATCGTGAAACACTTGCAAAAAGCCGTCTGGGACATGACCTCCGGCTACTCCGCCGCGCCGGTCGCCTGAACCCGCCGGGGAAGCGGGGCGGCGCAAAGGCCGCAGGGAACCGGCGCAAGTGGCCCTTCCCCAAAACGGATCGGCAACGCCCGGGAGGCCCGGTACCGTCCGCCGGCTACGACAAGCGTGTTTCACCGGGGTACGCCATGAGTACGACTCTGATCAAAAACGGCATCCTCGTGGATGCCGGAACCATGCGCCCGCTGGACGTCCTCATTTCCGGGGAACGGGTGGAAAGCCTCATCCCTCGCGGATTCGGCGCGCAGGCCGACCGGGTTATCGACGCCTCCGGGCGTTTCGTGCTGCCCGGCCTCATCGACGCGCACAACCATCCCGTGTACGCCGACCGCATCGACCGCCTGTCGCGGGCGGCCCTGTCCGGCGGCATCACCACCATCATCCCCTACATCGGGGCCGTCGCCGCATGGGGCAGGCAAGGCGGGCTGATCCAAGCCATCGACGACTTCATCAGAGAAGGGGAAACCGGCTCCCGCATCGACTTCGGCCTGCACTGCACCCTGACCGCCAACGTCATGGAGGAGGCCGACGACGCCATCCCCGAACTGGTCAGGCGCGGGGTCATTTCCTTCAAGGCGTTTACGTCCTACAGGAAGCGGGGCATGAAACTGGAGGACGACCAGATCCTGCACCTCATGGAGCTGGTCGCCCGCGAAAAGGCCCTCCTCGCCTTCCATGCGGAGAACGACGCCCTACTCGAATATCTGGAAGCCAAGGCCCTCTCCGAGGGGCGGGAGCATCCCCGCGACTATCCCGCGACGCACCCGGCCATCTCCGAGGCGGAAGCCATCTTCCGCGTGCTTTCGCTGGCCGCGATCGTGGGCTGCAACATCTATCTGCCGCACGTCACCTGTAAGGAATCGCTCGAAGTCATTAGGCTATTCAGGAAGTGGGGCACGGTGCCCACGCTGTTCGCCGAAACCTGCCCCCACTATCTGGCCCTGAACGACGGTCAGCTGGCACTACGTGGCAACCTCGCCAAGATGTCCCCGCCCCTGCGCAAGGACGCCGACCGCGAGGCCCTATGGAAAGCCGTCCGTAACGGTGAAATACAGGTCGTCGCTTCCGATGCGGCGGGCCACGCCACCGCCGCCAACGAGCCGCTTTTCGCCCAAACCTTCCGGGCCCCGCACGGCGCGCCCGGCGTAGATACGCTTTTCTGCGTCACATGGAACGAAGGGATTGTGAAGGGGCGGATCGGGATTCCCGATCTGGTACGGCTCCTGTGCGAGAACCCCGCGAAATGCTTCGGTCTGTATCCCAGAAAGGGCACCCTCCTTCCCGGATCGGACGCGGACGTGGTCATCGTCGATCCCGGCGAGGACTGGATCGTCCCTGACAAGAACGAACACATGGCCGTGGACTATAGCCTCTTCGCGGGCATGCGCTGCCTCGGAAGGCAGCGTACCGTACTGCTCCGAGGGGAAGTGGCCTACGAGGACGGACACATCCTCGACGGCACCCGGCGCGGGGCCTTCCTGCGGGGAAGCCTTCCCGAATAACGGAATCTGCCCGCATCCCCGCGATCGGGGAACCTTTCCACAGCGCGGCCCGGCGTCGGGATGAACCGGACGCCGGGCCGCCGAATCCCCGTTTCAGGCTCGCCCGGCCTCATCCAGTTGGCGCATCACCGCCACTTCGTCGCAGTCTGGGAAACGCGGGCAGTTGGCGCAGACGATCCAAACGCGCTGCGGCAGCGTATCCTTGTCCACCACGCCAAAGCCGTTCCGCTCAAAAAAACGTACCTGATACGTCAGTGCGAACACCCGGTTGATGCCGATCATGCGGGCATCCTCGCAGCAGTCATCCACGAGGATGTTGCCGAACCCGTTCCCGCGCCACGGTTTCGCAATGGCAAGGGAACGGACTTCCGCCAGATTTTCCCAGATCACCGCCAACGCAGCGCACCCGATGAACTCTCCGCCCTCAGTCTCCAAGATACGGAAATCCCGGATCTGACCGTACAGGTTCGACAACGAACGCGGCAACAACAGCCCCTCCGCCGAACATTCCGTGAGCAGGCGGTGAATCCTCTTCGCGTCGTGCATTTGCGCCAAGCGCAAGATTGGTTGCATGACATTTTCCTTCCTGAAAAACGATTCTGAAAAACAGACACCCTCATCCACGAACGAACTGTGGGAAACCCCGTACCCATCACGCAAAAACCGTGCTCCGCGTCTGCCGCCTTCGGCCTTCGCACTCTCCGACGAGTTTTTCCACACTCCTGAGTAACGCAGGAAGCACCAAGATGCCAATTGCCCATACGTCATCAATTGGACAGGGAAACCAGTCCGAAAATAGCCGCCGCATGGAAAACGGCACTCCGCAAATCGCGGCATCAGGGCTACTGGCTTGAAAATCTCAACCTTCGCGCGGTTGCAAAAAGGATATTTTGGAATACATCCAGACCAAATACCCACAATTGATCGGACGTTGCCGGCAGATACCCTCCAAAGGAGATAAAACCTACTGGTATGAACTTGACCGCAAATTGGGTGCATACGCCTTCCATGAGGTGGTCAGGCAGCAGTAGCCCAAGAACGTACTTCGTCAGCTCATAACTTGAATCGATATACAGCTCTATTTCCTTCAGGGTGACAGAGCCATTCAGGAGCATTGCCATGGGCGTGAGATTTTACATATTTTTTCGGCGTGATACGGAGAAGTCCCAAGGCATCCGTTTTTTGTTGAGTCTGATATACTACTATCATCCTCTCCACCACATAAGCAAATAAAACGGCGAATTACTGTAAAAGATGGCTCCCGTTTTTAGGGCTACGGAACTAGAAAAAATAGGTCTATTGGGGCGGCATACATACCGACCAGCACTGCTCCCGAGAATGTTCTTCAATTCGCCATCGGCATGGAACACTTTCTGTTGTGATGCGTTTTTTGCGTTCTCGGCAGCCCCTTCAAAGACTCTCCCTTCCGCCTCCCAATCCGTCCTTTTCGGATGTATTTCTTCACACCATCCCTTGGGCGTTCCCCCCGCCACGCCATCGTTTGCAAGAGGCACCCTCCCGGGAGCCTAACGAGACCGACCTCTCAGACTCCTGAGGCGCATCACGGTCTCAGGATTTCCCTTAGGAGAGGACTCGCGCGAGCATTCTCTTGCTTTCACAACATATCCCGATCACATGTAGAACCAATTTTCAGAACAAATATATTATATATTATACGGTTATGACAGCAAATATTTTTCGTCCCTTTCTATTGTAAGCTGAGGAAACACCCCATATCATGCAATTTAGGAAAAGCGAAAAAGATGTACACGCTTTATTGTAAAACATGTTTCTATGTATAGAGTGTTTTATACACATAAAAAGAACGACGTAACCATGTCTTTAAATGCAGGGTATAGGCATGGACAAGCAGACAACCATAGAAAAAATGCTGGAGAACTATATACGGCAAGGTCGATGGGGCATTCACGAACGCCTGCCCTCCGAACGGGAACTGGCCGAAGAATTTGGAGCCAGCCGCAATACGATACGTTTCGCCTTGCGCGCACTGTCGGGGCGAAAGGTGCTGAGTTCGCGGCGCGGAAGCGGAACATTCGTCGTGATGATCCCGGAAAAGCAGGTGCAGGGCGACGCCGCCATGCTGTTGCTTGGATTGCGGCTGGAAGGATTCCGAATCGTCATGCCGCAGGTGATCGCCGGGTATCCGGCATGGATGACGCCCACCAAAATCAACAAGCTTGAAAGCCTGCTCTCACAGGTAGGTATGACGCTGCGAAGCGGCGACCGAAACGCCTTTGCCCAGACCCAGCAGCATTTTTTCGCGCAACTCGTTCAGCATATGGACAATGCCCAGCTTGAGACCGCGCTCTCCCATCTTCTTCCCGCTGGAAAAAGTTTTTCAAAGCTCCTTGAACGGCAAAGCCTGACCCGTTGTGAAGTTCTGTTCTCCCTGCTCGCGTCCATCCTCAACGCCCTGCGCCACGTCGAACCCGCGCTGGCTTCGCAAAAAACCACGGAATACGCATCCATGCTTGGGGAATTCTTTCTGGATGCCAAGCAATACGATACATGGAGAAGAAAGGAGGCGTGTGAGTCATGAAAGATCGCTGTTTTGATACGCTGTATGTGAACGGCACCATCTATACGCTGGCGGAGCCGCTCGAACGTTCCGGCGACGACGCCAACGCGCTGAAAGTGGAAGCAGTCGGCGTGCGCGACGGTGCAATCGTTTACGCGGGGTCGCGGGCCGGAGCGGAGTGCGGCATCGGCCCGAACACGACGCTTTTCGATCTGGACGGGCGGACCATGCTGCCCGGCTTCATCGACGGGCACGGCCATTTTCCCGATCAGGGGGAATTCGATCTCTACAGGGTCGACCTGCGGAGCCGGCCTCTCGGTTCCGTCAGGAACTTCGAGGATATCGTCGCCGCCCTCAAGGACTATGCGGACGGCGTTCCCGAAGGGACGTGGATTTTGGGATACGGCTACGATCACAACAAACTGGAGGAAGGACGGCATCCCGACCGCCATGTGCTCGACAGGGCCAGCGACAGACACCCCATCGCGATTCTGCACGCCTGCGACAACATGACGGTGGCCAACTCGCTGGCGCTGGAACGCTCCGGCATCCTCAAGGGCTCGGAGCGGGGAACGGCCCACGGCGTGGAGCTTGAACCGGACGGGAACCCCACGGGCCTGCTCATGGCGCGCCCCGTTCAGGCCTTTCTTGAACCCGAGCAGGACATCGACGTGATGC
>CAUHBW010000232.1 GCA_959604115.1 uncultured Bilophila sp.
ACCGCAGTTCGGCGGTCCGGCAGACCGTCGAGTTCATTTTTGCCATTTAAGGAGCGCACATGACGACGAGAACGATGCCGGACGGCTATTACAATCGGTTCGACGCGAACAAGAAGCACGAACGCATCTTGTACCGCGACGGGAAGACGTTGCAGGGACAGGAGCTGAACGAAGCGCAGGACATCGCCATACATCGATTGAAAAGCATTTCCGATGCCCTGTTCAAGGACGGCGACGTCATCCGCGACGCGCAGATTGCCGTGGACGCGAAGACCGGGCAGGTGCGGGCCGGAAGCGGCTCCATCTATCTGGGCGGAGCCGTGCGCGGGGTATCCCCTGCGACGTTCTTCGTGCCGAAGACCGGCACGGTCAACATCGGCGTGCGCCTTGTCACCAAGATTGTCAGTCCGTTGGAAGACCCGGCGCTGTACAACCCCGCCACGGGCCAGCCCGGCGAGGGCGAGGAAGGGGCGTGGCGCGAGGTGGTCCAAACCGCATGGGGCTTTGACGGCGACGGCGGCGAAGGGGATTTCTACCCGGTCCACGTCGTGGACGACGGAGTGGTGCGGGCCAAGGAAACCCCGCCAAACCTCGATAACACCATGCAGGCCATCAGCAAATACGACCGCGATTCTACGGGCGGGAGCTACATCGTGTCTGGGCTTGATGTACGGGCCGCCGAGGACGTTGAGGGACGGCAGGCGTACACCGTGACAGAAGGCCGCGCCCGCGTGAACGGCTACGGCATCGACATTCCGACGTCGCGGCGCATCGTGTACGAGGCCGTGCCTGATTTGCGGAGCATCGATTCCGAAGTGACCATTGCCGATGGTTCGAGGAACCAGCGGGTGACGGTGGCGCATCCGCCGATCCGTGCCGTGCGGTCGCTGCATATCACGGTGCGGAAGACCGCGCAGATCGTGCACGGCGCGTATGTCGGAGCCGCCGACGCGCTGCCGGATACTTCCGTGGTCGAGATCAGGCAGGTCAGGCTTGGTGAGACCGTGTACGCGGCGGGGGGTGACTATAAGAAAACCGGCGACACCGTTGACTGGTCGCCGTCGGGCAACGAACCATCGCCGGGGACGACGTATGAAGTGACGTACACCTGTATCGTCGCCGTCCCGCCGTCGGAACTGGACGCCGACGGCTTCACGGTGTCCGGCGCTGTCGAAGGGACGCAGATCACCGTGAGCTATGATCAGGCCCTGCCGCGTCTCGACCGGCTGTGTCTGACGGCGGAAGGCACGTTCGCGTGGCTGAAGGGGGTGGCCTCGGAAAGCAACGCCGTGTCCCCGGCTATTCCCGCCGCCATGCTTGCCATCGCCACGGTGCGCCAGACGTGGCGTCCGGAGCGCGTCGTAACCAACGACGGCGTGTTTATGCACTCGTTTTCAGACATCAAGCTGATGGGCGACCGCATCAGCTACGCAATCAACGAGCTGGCCCGCCAGCGGCTGCAATCCGACGCGCTGACCCGCGAGGGCGGCATGAAGTCCGGGATGTTCGTGGACCCGCTGACCGACGATACCATGCGCGATCAGGGCGTCGCCCAGACCGGGGCGGTGTTCGACGGGATGCTGACCCTGCCGATTACGGTTACGGCGCACGCGCTGCCGGGAAGCGTCGCAGGGCCGACTTCCCGCGCCGTCACGCCGCAGGCTGTGTTGTCCCAGACGCTGCGGACGACCTCGATGCAGGTCAATCCGTATCAGGCGTTCGAGCCGTTGCCTGCAAAAGTGACGCTCAATCCGGCGGTGGACCGCTGGACGGAGACGAAAACGAACTGGACGTCCGCCGTCACCAAAACCTTCAGGCGTTCGACGGGCTCCGGCTGGGCCGTGCTGCACCACACGGAAAGCAACGTCGGCACGGAAGTCGTTTCCTCTTCGACCACGGAACTCGAATACCTGCGCGAGATCGATGTGGCCTTCACCCTGAGCGGTTTCGGACCCGGTGAAAAGCTGGCGAAAGTGACGTTTGACGGACTCGACGTGACGCCCGCACAAAGCGTCATCGCCGACACCTCCGGAGAGTTGTCCGGCTCTTTTCGCATTCCGGCGTCAGTTCCCTCCGGCTCGAAGTCCGTGGTGTTCGACGGCGCGGGCGGTTCGCACGGCACCGCCGTGTTCACGGGGCAGGGTGCGCTGACCACGCAGACGCTCCGGCAGGTCACGTCCGTCACCTCGTGGTACTACGATCCGCTGGCACAGACGTTTGTGGTCGATGACGACATGCAGCTCGCCGGTGCCGATCTCTGGTTCACGGCCAAGGGCATCGGTGAGGTGCGGGTGCAGCTCAGGGAGGTTTCCGGCGGTGTGCCAACGCGGGCGGTGCTTGCAGAGTCCATCGTTGCTTCTTCGGACATCGTGATTTCCGGCGCCGGTCACACGCGTGTTCTGTTCCCCGCGCCTGTCGCGCTTGTTTCCGGGACGCAGTATGCGCTGGTCATTCTGTGCGACGACGCCGAAACGTCCGTTGCCGTTGCCGAACTGGGCAAATATGACAGTCTCGCCCAACAGTGGGTCGCCAGCCAGCCGTATCAGGTGGGCGTGCTGCTTTCTTCGAGCAACGCCAGCACATGGACGGCGCATCAGGACCGCGATCTCGCCTTCCGGCTGCTCCGGGCCACATTCTCCGGGAAAAAGAGCCTTGATCTGGGCGCGGTGACGGTGGACGGCGCGACGGACTTCATGCTGATGCCGCTCTGTGAAGTGCCGTCGTCGCAGGCCGGCGTCGCCTATACGCTGGGCTTGCCCGACGGGACGTCGCTGGAAGTGGCCGAAGGGCAGGCCGTAACCTTCGCCACGCCCGTGACCGGAGATATCGGCGTGACCGCCGTGCTCGACGGTTCGGAGACGTGGAGTCCGGTTCTCTGGCCCGGCACGCAGGCGCTGGTCGGCGTCGTCCAGACCACGGCGGACTACTACGGGCGCAGCATCGCCGCCAAAAACGGCGATACCTACGCGACCAAGGCCGTGCTCATTTACGACGCCCTCGTGCCCTCCGGGGCTGCCGTGAAGCCTGAAATCCAGATTGACGGCGGTGCTTGGCAAGCAATGCCGGTCGTCGGGACGACGCGGGGCGACGAGGGCGTGGTCGAGTTCCGCTGCGAGCAGGCGCTTTCCAACGCCGTGTTGGTCAAGCTGCGCTTTTCCCTGACGGGCGCCAGCGGAGCGCGTCCGATTGTGGGCAATATCCGGTTCATGGCGGTGGTCTAACCGGCAAACGGGCGGGGAGTCTCCTCCCCGCCGCGAGGAATGTATGGCAGAGACGCAACATTTCAGGTTTCCGTTGCCCGATCCGCTGAACTATGCGGATGAGGACGCCGAGCGCATCAGGCAGGCGATTCTCGGCGTGGACGCCGAGCTGCACCATCAGCGTCTTGCGCTGGAGCAGGCTCTGGAAACCGTGGACGGCACCCTGCAAACGGCCCGAAAGGACATCGACGCCGCACTCGGCGCGACGGAACGGCGCGTCAGCATCGCCCTTGAAAACCAGCAAACCGAACTGTCCGGCACAATCAGGCTGATGCGCCTGAACCAGCTGCTCGGACTCGGACTGTAGGAGCTTCGCATGGCCATGACTCCAGCTTTGAAAACACAAGTCGCGGCGATTCAGTCGCGTATCAATGCGGTTGCGGAAACGGCAACCCCGGAAGACCTCGTGATGCTCGCCAAAGCCGTGGAGGCCGTCGGCGGACAGGCGACGGTGTTCGACGTCATCGAGGCGGGCGAAGGCCAGCAGGCCGCCCTTGCCGAAACCGCGGCGGCGAAAAAAACGGAACTCGTCGAGATTGCGGCGGACAACATCAACGCCATCAACACGGTGGCGGATACCCGATATGCCCAGTTCGAGCGTACGCTGGAAGCCATCGGGGGCTTTGCCGCTCCTACGGAGTCGGCTCCCGGAACGGCGGGCCTCGTACCCGCTCCGGCGGCGGGAACGGAACGGCGCGAACTGACGGCGGACGGTTGGCGGGCTCCGCTGCTTCCCGTCGGAACCACGATCTCCATGCCGGAGGCATGGGCCGACGAACACTGGGTCAGGCTGGCCTCGTCGCCGCAAACGGCCCTGATTGCCGAGTATCCGCGGCTCGCGGCGTTGCAGGGCAAAAAACGCAACAGACTCAATTCATTGCGGGGGAAGACAACGGTTCAGTCATCTCTGTCTTCCGGGGCGCCCCTCTTTTTCAACCGCGAGACGGGGGAACTGGCCCTCGTCTCCTCCTCGCCTTCCGGCTTGCTGGTTTCGACGGACGGGATCAAAACGTTTGTCCGGGCAACGGGGGAAACGGTTGCCGGAGCGGCAAACAACTTCGCCGTCGCGCACGGGGCGCTTGTTTTCCGGAAAAACATCGACACGAACTACGACGACTTCATGCTGTGCGTCGGCGGCGTCTCGTCTCCCCTTGCCGCCGATTCCAAATTCTCGAAATCGGGCACAACCCGCATCACCGCCGCCGGAGAGTTTTTCTACGCGGCCTGCACCTCGTCGGCATCGGAACATGTGCTGTGGCGCGTCAACGCCAGGACGAAGACCGTCGACAAGGTCGTCCTGCCTTTCACCTCTGCGGGGACGTACCACGGCATCGTCCCGGGAGCCGAGGGGATCTGCGTCGTTCACAGTTCCGGCATCGCCGCCGTCCGCCACGATTCCTCTGCGGCGGGCGGCTTTCTGGCCGGATCGTACACGATAGCCGCGTCCAACGACGGATCGGGCTGGGACGCCGTCCAAAATGATCAGGTCCGGTATGTGAACGGCCTGTTCATCGCCGTTGCAGGCAATGGAACGGCGGTTTCCGCCACGGCGGATCTGCTCTCGTGGAACACGGTGGCGCTCACCGGCTACGGGGCCTTCCACTCGCTCTTTTACCACGACGGGATCTATTTTCTGACCTTCGACAAGGCGATGCTGTCCGGCCCTTCCCTTGATGCCCTGAGCGTGGACACCGCGCCCGCAAGCATCAGTCCGGGCTCGACGACCCTGTACGGGACATTCTTTTTGCGCGGCACGTTCATCGCCGCGACCAACAACGGACTTTTTTACAAAAAGCCGGAAGAGGCGGCCTGGACGACGCTGAAATACAGCACCGACAAGAACCTGTCCGGTCAGATTGTTCTTTCGCCGCCCAGTTCGCTTTTGTACGCCTGCGAAGGGCAGGGCGTCGCCCTGTACGGCGATTATATGCTGGATGCGGATACCCCGTATGCGAACAACAACAACTTCAAAATGGAAACAAGCGACACGCCGGGACAATACCCCAACCACTTCTTTTTCGGGATCGACTGCCTGTATTTCACCTCGTCGACCGTGCTGTATCGCTGCGACTACTACAGCTACAACCCGGATACGGAGTTTCTGCTGCCGACCGCGTCCACAGGCGGATACACCGTCAATACCCGATACAACAACACCGAAACGTGTCCGATTTTCATGAGGGCCAGATGATGAAAGCGTATCAGATCTGTTACGGCGGACTACTGGGAAAGATCGTTGAAGCGGAACGCGTCGCGCCGGAAGGTTTTACGTTCACGGCGCCGGAAGGTTCGCCCGACGCCGTCTGGCAGTGGGCCGGGCGGAGCTGGCGGGAAATCTCCGCCGAGACGGCGGAGCTGCTGCAACAGGAAGCGCAATATGCCGAAGCCGAAGAACGCCTGACGGCGCTGGGCGCGGCTATAGACGCCGAGCGCGACGCGCGCATCGCGGCGGGGATGCCCTATGCCTTCCCGGACGGCAAGGGCACGGTGCAGCTCCGCAACGAGCGGGACATCACCAACGTCATCGGCGTGGGCACCTCGGGCCTGATGCTGACCGCCGCCGGTGACGCGGAAACGACCGTCGGCTTCCGGGATCAGGAGGACGTGACCCACCCGCTCGCCGGCGCGCAGGCGCAGGCGCTGGGGCAGGCGGTCATGGCGTGGATGTCGGCCCACTACGCGGCGGCATGGGCGCACAAGGACGCCGTAAAACGGCTCGCCGAAGCCGGGGACCTCGCCGCGCTCGACGCCTACGACATCGGGGCGGGGTGGCCGGAGGTTGGGGCGGCAGCTGCCGCCTGAGTCGGCAGACTGAAAAAGGCCGGGATTCGTCCCGGCCTTTTCCTTACCACAGCCCGGCGTCCCGGCAGGGTGATTTCACGAACAGGTTCTCGTTGCCTTGCAGGGCCTCAATACGTTTGGCTCGGGTGCATTCCCACGCATCCACCGGGTACATCCTGTCCCACGCGTCCATGAGCTGCGTCTGCTGGCGGCTCA
>CAUHBW010000233.1 GCA_959604115.1 uncultured Bilophila sp.
TCGGGCGAGGAGCCCCGGGGGGGGGGGGGGTTGGGGCGCGGGGGGGTTCGGGCGAACCTGCGCCGACGGGGGAAGGGGCGCCGGGACGGCCCGGAGGGCGTGCGGCTCCGGCGGAGGGCTCTTCGAGTCGGAGGGCGTCTCGCCGTCGAAGCCGGGGAGGCGCGGTTCCTCCTGCATCAGCATGGGCTGGGCGTATCCCGGCCTGCCGAGGCTTGCCGTCGGAGGGCTCGCGAAAAAGCCCGAGACGACGCGCATCCCGCCGCCCGCCAGCAGTGCGGCGAACACGACGAGGAAGAAGAGGCGCGGGTGTCGTTTCATGGCCTTCTCGTATGCATGGGGCTTGCCGGACTTTGACCGCCCGCCCCGATGGCCGGGGCCATGAGGCCGGACGTCGGGTTTCACGGGAAACCCTGTCCCCGGCAAGAAGCAAACTTGGTGCCAAGGAGGCCGCGCATGCAACCTGCCAGTTTTTCCGGAGATTCTTGACAGGCGACGGACGAGTGGTCTATTTTTGTCCTGAAAACGGGATCATCGCGTCCAAAAATCGGGATACGTCCTGAAAACGGGACGCCTTCCGAAAGGAGTCCGCGTCATGTCTCATCTCGCCGCAAGCGTCCCGCACGCCTCCCTGCTGCTGGCCCTGCAACTGGCCGCCCGCCCCCTGTCCGAGAGCGAACTCGCCACCATCGCGGGCCTGCCGCTCATCCGGGTCCGCCACGCCCTCCGGGAGCTGGCCTCCCGGCGGTTCGCCGCGCCCCTTCCCCCGCCCGCCGAAGGCCCCGATCCCTGCCTGTGGACCACGGACGCGCCCGATCCCCGGCTCCTTGAGGACATGGCCGAAACGCTCTGCGCCTGCCCGGAGGCGAGCGTCCCCCACCACATGGGCGTGCTCGGCGGCGACGCCACGCTGGAGGACTGCGAACGGGTGGTCCGCTTCCTCGACGACCGGATCAAGACCAACAATCCCGCCATCTTCGCCTGCTTTGAAATGGTGGTGCAGTACCTGCTGCGCTGGGGCCGGGAGCACATGGACGACGCGGCCCGGAAGAGCTGGCGCTACGCCGAGCTGGTGCTGGTGGTGCAGAGCATGTGCATCTTCTCGCACCATTATCTCCAGCTCGCCGTGGAGCTGTCCCCGCTCGCCTACGAGGTCGCGGCCCGCAACGGCAGCGAACGCTTCATGCCCATGATCTGGATCATGCGCCACTACCTCCAGCTCTTCTCCGGCGGCGATCTCCCGCACGGGAGCCGCTTCTTCGACGGCACGGAAAAGATGCGCGACTTCAACCGGCAGGACATGCAGGATCGCATTCCCGTCTTCGAGGGCATCGAATACTTCCTCAAGGGACAGTTCCGCGAGACGCTGCGCTGCTACGAGCGGCGTCCCGCGCAAAAGCACTGGTGGTACAGGCGGTTCTTCGAGCCGCTCTCCTTCTGCGCCAGTCAGGCCGCCATGTATATGCGCGAATACCCGCTGGCCACCGGGATCATCGAGTCGGCCCGCCGCACCGCCGAGCTCGCCGGGGAGGACACCGTCGCCATGCTCTGGGGCGCGCACCTGTGCTTCCTGCTCCTCCGCAAGGGCGCGCTCGACGAGGCCATCGACCAGATCGACGTCCTCGTCACCTGCGTCCCGCCCGAGCGCAACCACAAGATCGCCTCCAGCGCGGCGCGCGGCCTCGCCGTCTACCACCACCTCTCGGGACGCACCGACGCGGCCTACCGCGTGCTGCGCAACGAAACCCTCAGGGCCATCGAACGCGGCGTGCCGCACTCGCCCTTCCTCGATCCCCTCGTGCTGGATCTTCTGTACGTCTTCGAGCAGCGGGGCTATCCGCCCATTCCCCGCTACGAGCTGGAACCCACGCTCGAAGCCCTCATGCGGCAGCCCAACCGCCAGCTCCGGGGCGCGGCCATGCGGGTGCGGGCGCTGCGGCTCCGGGATCGGGGCGCGCCGCCGGACGAGGTCGTTTCCCTGCTCCACGACAGCATCAACGAACTCGAAGCGACCGGCGACCCGCGCGAACTCGTCCTCTCCCGCCACGAGCTCGCCAACATGCTGAAGGCCCTCGGGCAGCACCGCGAAGCCCACGAGCAGCACCGGCGCGTCGTGGAAATCCTCGGACGCCAGCTCGACGAAAACGCCTCCTACCGGACCATCGCCATCGCGGCGACCGGCGAAACCTTCCCCGCGCTCCTGTCCGCGCCGGAGTCGGAAAACGAGCCCGCCCGCATCCTGCCGGATCGCTGCCACGCCGCGTTCAACCGCGCTCCCGCCGCCTACCGCAGCGAAGAGCTGTTCCAGCGGCTGCTCGACATCGCCCAGTCGGAACTCCAGTCCGAGCGCGCCGCGCTCTTCCGCCCCACCGGCGAAGGCAAGCCCGTCTTCGTGGCCTCGGTGAACCTCACCCGCATGGAACTGGAAAGCGAACGGATGCGGCCCTGCATGCGATGGCTGGAAGCCGCGTTGCGCGCCCCCGCCGCCGTCCGGCAGGACCGCCGCCTCTGCCTGCCGCTGGACGTGGGCGGGCCGTTCCCGTGGCTGCTCTACCTCGACAGCGCGTTTACCAGCGGGCTTTTCCAACGTCTCGCGCCGCCGCTGCTCCACGATCTCGCCCGGCTGTTCGCGGCGGAGGTCCGCTCCGGCCTGCGCCTCGAACTCGTCCGCCACGAGGAGGCCCGGCAGCAGCGCGACCGCCTGCTCGCCATCGCCAGCCAGAAGGACGGCGACACCACGCCGGTCATCGGGGAGGGCCTGCGCCCGTCTCTCGATCAGGCCCTGTGCGTGGGCGTGACCGACGCGCCCGTGCTCATCCTCGGGGAAACCGGCGTGGGCAAGGAAATCATGGCCCGGAGCATCCACCAGATCAGCCGCCGCAGCGGGCCCTTCGTGGTCGTGCACCCCGCGAGCATGCCGGAATCCCTCTTCGAGAGCGAATTCTTCGGCTACGAGCGCGGGGCGTTCACCGGCGCGATCCGGCAGAAGATCGGCCTGTTCGAGCTGGCGGATCAGGGAACCCTGTTCATCGACGAAGTGGGCGAGATCCCGCCGCTCATCCAGACCAAGCTCCTGCGCGTCCTTCAGGAACAACGCTTCATGCGCCTCGGCGGGACGCGGGAAATCCTCTCCCGCTTCCGGCTCGTGGCGGCGACCAACCGCAATCTCTGGCAGGAAGTCCGCGAAGGCCGGTTCCGCGAGGATCTGCTGTACCGCATCTCCGTGGTGCCGCTCACCATCCCTCCGCTGCGCGAGCGCAAGCAGGACATCCCCGGCCTCGTGCTGCATTTCGTGGAACAGTTCGCGCAACGCTACGACAGGCACCCGCAGCCGGTCTCGCCGGAAGAGCTGCGCCGCCTCTGCGAATACGACTGGCCGGGCAACGTCCGCGAACTCAAGAACGTGATCGAACGGGCGGTGATCCTCAACAACGCCGGTCCGCTCGACTTCGCGCTCGGAAAGACGCCCGCCGCCCCCCGGCCCGCCGATTCCGCCTCGTTCCTCGACACGCTGGAGGACACCCCGACGCTGTCCGAACTTGAGGAACGCTATCTGCGCCGCATCATGGAGCGCACCGAAGGCCGCGTGCGCGGTCCCGAGGGGGCCGAGACGCTGCTCAGGATCAAGCGTTCCACGCTGTACGCGAAGCTCAAGAAGTACGGCATCCCCTGCGGCTCGGCGTGATGCGGACCCGCGCCGCGCGCAGGGGCCGCGACCTGCGCGGCGTCCGCACACGGCCGCCGATCCCCGCTCGTGCGCGGGACCCGCGGAATGCGACGGAATGCGGCGGCGCGCGGAAGCCCGGAACGGGCCGATCCCGCGCGGACGGGGCGGGAGGCATGAAGCTCGGCATCCGCCCAGTGCGCCTCCGCTCGTGCGCGGATCGGCCACGAAATCGACAAGGCGGCGCAGCGTGGCGTTGGCGTCCCCGCTCGTGCGCGGAGGCTTCGGGAAAGCGTTTTTGAGGAAGATTTTTCGGGAGGGCGGCTCCCCGGCGGGCGGCATCGGCACGGCGCGCACGGAACGGCGGGGAATCCCCCGCCGTTCCGCACGGCATCGCGAAATCCGTACCCCGTTTTTCTTGAAGCCGTCACGGGTTGACGGCGGGGCCATCGCGCCGCGCATGAGAAACCCCCGGCGGGCCGTGGGGCCTGCGGGGGAGGGGGAATCCCGCAAGACCCCCTTGCTCCGGCGGCTCTGCGCGCAGACGGCCTCGCGGGGAGGGAAGAGCCCGGCGGGAAAGGGGAGGAACCTTTCCCGCCGGATGAGGGCGGGGTTCCTTTGAACGGTTTCACCGCTCAAAGGTTTCTTTCGCCAAGAGCTTGCATTTCATCAAGATGAACGCTCGGTACGTCGTACCGGCCGCCGTTCGGCGTTCACGGCGAAAGCGGGGGCCTAGTCCAGCGAACCGTAGACGAGCTCGTCGCCGACGATGGTCGCCAGCACGGGGATGTCGCGGATGGCCTTCTTGTCCACGGCGAGGGGGTTGTCGCGGAGGATGACGAGGTCGGCGAGCTTTCCGGGTTCGAGGCTGCCCTTGATTTCGTCTTCGCAGGCCTGATAGGCGGCCCACGAGGTCACGCTGCGCAGGGCGTCCATGACGGAGATGGTCTGTTCCTCGCCCAGCACCTGCCCGCCGCTGGTCAGGCGGTTGACGGCGGACCACACCGACAGGAGCGGATCGATGGGCGTCACGAAGGTGTCGTTGTGGTTGCTGAAGGGGATGCGCCGCTTGACCGCGCTGCGGAGGGGGTTGATGCGTCTGGCGCGATCCTCGCCGAGGAAGATGTCGCGGTGCCGGTCGCCCCAGAAGTAGGTGTGGACCACGAAGAACGAGGGCACCACGCCGAGCCGCTTGATGCGGTCGAGCTGGTCTTCGCGCGCGGTCTGGCAGTGGATGATGATGTGGCGGGCGTCCGCGCGGGGGTACCGCCGCTGCGCCTCCTCATAGGCGTCCAGAATGAGCTGGATGGCGTCGTCGCCGTTGCCGTGGATGGCGATTTGCCAGCCCTGCCGGTGGAGCGTCACGATGCGGTCGATGAAGTCCTGCGGGTTTTCCTGCATGTAGCCGCGCCAGTGCGGGCCGTCCGGCAGATCATAGATGATCTTGTGGTAGGGGATGCTCAGGCAGCCCGTGTAGCACTGGAGGCTGCCGTCGGCCAGATGCTTGACCGCGCCGAGGCTGATCTTGCGGTCGGAGGTGAGCGGCGTGCCGGACTTGTGGGTCGTGAACTGGCCGAGATCGCAGCACTCGAGTCCCGGCAGGATCTGCACGCGGTTGCGGAGCAGGCCCTTGGCGTGGGCCTTGCGCAGCTGCGCCCACTGGCCCTCCTGCGTGAAGCCGTCCTGCGCCGAGGTGACGCCCTTGGCTGTGTAGGCGGCGGAGGCCGTCTCGATGCTGCGCATCCATTCCTCTTCGGAAACGTCGGACAGGAGCCTTGCGACGGGGTTCATCGCGGCGGGCTCCTCCAGCACGCCGTTGGGGTTCCCCTGCGCGTCGCGGCGGATGATGCCGCCCACGGGATCGGGCGTGTTCCGATCGTAGCCCGCCAACGCCAGCGCACGGCTGTTGCAGGTGCACAGATGGCCGGAAACGTGGCGCAGCAGCACGGGATGATCGGGGGTCACGTCGTCGATGTCCGCCGCGAGGGGGTGGCGGCGTTCCGCCAGCGCGGTGTCGTCGTAGCCGTAGCCCTGAATCCATTCGCCCGTGGGCGTCTTCGCGGCCCTTTCCCGCAACAGCTCGCGCAGTTCGGCGATGTTCCTCACCTTGCCGACGGGCGGGGAGGACAGATCGAGCTGCGTGGCGAACATCAGGCCCGCCCAGATGAAGTGACTGTGCCCGTCGATGAAGCCGGGCAGGAGGGTTTTGCCCTGCAAGTCGGTGATGCGCGTGTCCGGCCCCGCAAGGGCCATGATCTCATCCTCGGCGCCCACCGCCAGAATGGTTTCGCCGTCGACGGCCAGCGCGTCGACCACGCTGCCCCGCGAATCCATCGTCAATACGGTTCCGTTCCGGTAAATATGCGTTGCTGTGACCATCGTGGTTCCTTTTTTGAACGGTTCATGGACTTGCCCCTTTATCAAGCAAACTCCATGCCGACAGATTCAGGAGCCGCCACGACGCACTATCGTACTTTCTTTATTCCCTAAAATTTTCCGCACCCCACCGGACGGCTCCAAACGCTTCCGAATCCCAAGCCTCCGCGTCCAATATTCTGGACGCGCCGTATACATTCTTTTCCATCTCACGT
>CAUHBW010000234.1 GCA_959604115.1 uncultured Bilophila sp.
CTCACCATCTCGCTCGTCATCGGCGTCACCGGCTGGTTCGCCCTGTCCCGCATCGTCCGGAGCGAGGTACGGCAAATCCGCAACAGCGAATACATTCTCGCGTCGCGCTGCATGGGGGCCACGTTCCCCTTCATCATGCGCAAGCACCTCATCCCGAATTTCGTGTCCGCCATCATGTTCGTCGTCATCTCCAGCATCAGCACCAGCATGGCGATGGAAGCGACCCTGAGCTTTCTCGGGCTGGGCCTGCCGGTGGACGTGCTCTCGTGGGGGAGCATGCTGGCGTTGGCCGACCGGGCGCTCCTCCTCAATTCGTGGTGGGTGATCCTCATTCCCGGCGTTTTCCTCGTGGTCACGCTGCTGAGCATCACCAGCATCGGCCACTATTTCCGCAAAACGAGCAACCAAGGCCCCAGCAACCTGTAATCCGCAGGCCGCCTTTGCGCGTACACCCAACACGCGACAACCCCCAAAGGAGAATTCCGTGAAGAAAAGCCCCCTGTTCGGTCCGGTCCTGAAAGCCCTGAGCCTGATGTGTCTGGCGCTGTGCCTCGTCTGGACGCCCGCCCGCGCCGCCGACGAGCTGGCGAACACCCTCGTCTACGCCGGGGAAAACGAGGACACCATCAATCCCCTGCTCAATAACCATCAGGAACTGCCCACAATCATCTTTTCCGGCCTGATGAAGTACGACGCCAAGGGCCAGCCGGTTCCGGAACTCGCCGAAAGCTACACCTACGACAAGGGGACACGCACCTACACCTTCAAGCTGCGCGACGGGGTGAAGTGGCACGACGGAAAGCCGCTGACCGTGGAAGACGTCGTCTTCACCTACGACGCCCTGACCAAGGACAAGACGCTGGCCTCCTCCATCACCAGCAACTACGAAGACATCACGTCCATCGCGACGCCGGACGCCCGCACCGTGACGTTCACCCTGTCCCGTCCCAATGCGGCGATGCTGGACAACTTCACCATCGGCATCCTGCCCAAGCATCTCTTCGCGGGCAAGGACATCAACACGGCTCCCGCCAACCAGCAGCCCGTGGGCACCGGACGCTACAAGTTCGTGGAATGGGATACCGCCGGGGGCATGATCATTCTGGAAAAGAACAAGGACTACTACGGGAAGGTGCCCAACATCGACCGGATCGTCTACAAGACCGTCGCCGTCGAAAGCACCAAGGCGCTCATGCTCCAGTCCGGCGAAGCCGATCTCGCATGGCTGAACGCCAAGTATGCGGACACCTTCCGGGGCAAGGACGGTTATGTGAACATCGACTTCGCCACCGCCGACTACCGCTCCGCCGCCATGGATTTCCACACCGAATTCTGGAAGCGGAACGGCGACTCCATCGGCGTGCTGAACTACGTCCTGAACAAGCCCGCCATCGTCAGGAGCGTGCTGAACGGTCAGGGCTTCC
The DNA here is from genome assembly GCA_959604115.1 of uncultured Bilophila sp. Lineage (GTDB taxonomy): Bacteria > Desulfobacterota > Desulfovibrionia > Desulfovibrionales > Desulfovibrionaceae > Bilophila. Next base: position 1,425 of record CAUHBW010000234.1, read on the forward strand.
CGGCGTTCAGCCCCATCCAGATGAACGCCTACGGCGGCAACAAGGCCGCGGACATCTACCCCTACGATCTCGAGAAGTTCGCCGCCGAAATGGACAGGCTGGGCTGGAAGAAGGGCAAGGACGGCATCTACGAGCGCGACGGACAGAAGTTCTCGTTCACGATTCAGGTTCGCGACTATGAGGAAGAGCGCGTCGACATCGCCAAGGTCATCGCCAACGAACTCAGGAAGGCCGGGGTGGACATGCAGATCGTGCTCGTCACCAAGTTCGACTGGAAGGCCGGCTACAACGGTTTCCTCGCCGGATTCGCCGCCGAATTCGACCCGGACGGCGTCTACAAGGACTTCGTCACCGGAGCCAGCGACAACACGATGGCCTACTCCAACCCGAAGGTGGACGAGCTGCTGAAAAAGGGCCGCCAGACGGAAGACCCGGCCCGGCGCAAGGCCATCTACGGCCAGTTCGAGGAAGCGTATGCCGAACGTCCCGGCCACCTGCTGGTCGCCTACCTCAACGGCAACTACGTGAGCGTCGCCGGACTGAAGGGGCTTGATACCTCGCGCGTTCTCGGCCACCATGCCGTGGGCGTCATGTGGAACATCGAAGACTGGACACTGACCCGTTAGCCGCCGCAACCGATACGGGGCCGTCCGGCACAACCGGGCGGCCCTTTTCGCCGATCCATTTCGGCACCCCGAGGCACGCATGGACACCGTACTGGAACTGAAAAACCTCTCCGTTCATTTCGACACGCCCGACGGAACCGTACAGGCCGTCCGGGACGTCTCCCTGTCCCTCCGGCGGGGCGAAACCCTCGCCATCGTGGGCGAATCCGGATGCGGCAAGTCCGTTCTGTGCAAGTCGGTCATGAAACTGCTTCCGGGCAACGCCCGGATCGACGGACAAATGCTCATCGACGGCGCGGACATCGCCCCATATACCGAAAAGCGGATGCGGAAACTGCGCGGCTCCCTGTTTTCCATGCTGTTTCAGGACCCCATGACCACGCTGAACCCCACGATCCCCATCGGGAAGCAGATCACGGAAGCCGTCTTGAAGCACCGCAGGATGAGCCGGGAAGCGGCGCAGAACCTCGCCGTGGAGATGCTGCACCGCGTGGGCATCGACGATCCCGTCCAGAGGATGCTGCTGCAGCCGCACTATTTTTCCGGGGGCATGCGCCAGCGGTGCGTGCTCGCCATCGCGCTGGCCCTGAACCCGCGCATCCTCTTCGCGGACGAACCGACCACGGCGCTCGACGTGACCGTGCAGGCGCAGATGCTCGATCTGCTGCGCGACATCCAACGGCAAACCGGCGTCGGCATCGTGCTGGTGTCGCACGATCTGGGCGTGGTCGCGCGCGTCGCGGACCGGGTCGCCGTGATGTACGCGGGGAAAATCGTCGAAATCGGGACCGCCGAGGAAGTCTTTTACGACCCGCGCCACCCGTATACGTGGGGCCTTCTCGGCGCCCTGCCCTCGCAGGCCGTGGAAACCGGCGAACTGCGGGGCATTCCGGGCATGCCTCCCACGCTGCTGGACCCGCCTCCGGGCGACGCCTTCGCCGAGCGGAACCGGTACGCCCTGAAAATCGACTACGAACGGATGCCGCCGATGTTCGCCGTTTCCGAAACCCACAGCGCCGCAACGTGGCTGCTGGACGAAAGAGCGCCCAAGGTCACGCCTCCCGTCACCATCAAACGCCGCGGAACGAGCCATTGAACAGCCAAGTCATCCTCTCCGTCAGAAAGTACGCGCAGCATTTCCCCATCAGCAAATCCCTGACGGTACGCGCCGTCAACGGCATCTCCTTTGATCTGCGGAAAGGGGAAATCTTCGGGCTGGTCGGCGAATCCGGCTGCGGCAAATCGACGGTGGCCCGCGCCGTCATGGGCATCTATACCCCGACGGAAGGCGACATCTTCTTCAAGGACTACCTGATCTCGGAAAAGCGTTCCTACCGGGAACACAGGAAAGACATCCAGCGCAACATGCAGGTCATTTTTCAGGACTCGGCGGCGGCCCTGAATCCGCGCATGAAGGTCGCCGACATCATTGCGGAACCGCTGGTCATCAACCGCCTGTGCCCGGACAGGGCGCAGCGGCGGGCCGAGGTGGACAAGCTGCTCACGCTTGTGGGGCTGGACACCAGCTACGGCAACAAATTTCCAGGCGAAATCTCCGGCGGGCAGCGTCAGCGCGTCGCCATCGCCCGCAGCATCGCCGTCAATCCCGAACTCATCGTCGCCGACGAACCCGTGGCCTCGCTCGACGTCTCCATTCAGGCGCAGATCGTATCCCTCTTCCAGCACCTCCAGCGGGAGCATCAGTTCACGTTCCTGTTCATCGCCCACGACCTGTCGATGGTGCGGTACCTCTGCGACCGCGTGGGCGTCATGTACGCGGGGAAACTGGTGGAACTCGCTCCGGCGAAAGAGCTGTTCGAGACGCCCCTGCACCCCTATACCCGCGCCCTGCTCTCCGCCATCCCCGTGCCCGATCCCCTCTACGAACGCTCGAAGCCGATCATTCCCTATACGCACGAAACCGCCGACCTGAGCGGCGAATGGCGGGAAGTCCTTCCCGGACACTTCCTGCTCGCGGAAAACGCCGCCGTCTGACGAATAACTGGACGGCATTCCGCTGCATTTTCGTTTATTGCTATCCATTCTTTGTCTTTCTAAGCTGCACGATGGTTCGTTCCATTCAATACGACGAACATCCATCTTTTACTGCAGCAGAGGAGAGGCATCATGCTGGCTCACAAGGAAATGACGGCAAAGGAAGCGGTACGAGCCGCCAAAGAGGAAAGCGGCCTTACCACCGAACAAATCGCACGCCGTCTCAAGGTTTCGACTTCCGTCGTCAAGCGTTATCTCAAAGAGGATGACGCCTATTTTCCAAGGCTGGACATGCTCCCGCGTTTGTGCCTCGCCTTGGGCAACACGCTGTTGCTGGACTGGGCGGAGGCGCAGGTCGGGCAGGGCATCGAGGATCAGAAAGAGGACATGCTCCTGTTTCTGGCCAACGCCATAGAGGTGCTGGAGGAAATGCAGTTCTTCATAGAGAGGACGGAAACCTTCACCTGCCGGGAGGAGGAAGAAATCCACGCGGCACTGGACGAGGCGGGCATCGAATGCGCGCGGGTAAGAGGGTTCCTGCCGAAAAGAGCGCACGGATGCGGCAAAAAGCACGGCATCTGGTGCCCGTTGTGGAAATTCTGGCAAAAATGCCTTCGCGGAACACCTCGCGGGTAAACGACGGGACGGAGGCGAACCCCGTCTCTGTCTGAAAACGCCATAGGGGGCCGCGACCGTCCGCCGTGCCGTGCAAATAAAGGCCCCTCGGTATGAGGGGCCTTTGTTCAGTCGTCGTACTGCTTGTGTTTTTTGAACTTCTTGGCCTGTCCGGGAGGAAGTCCGCCCTTTTTGGCCAGACCGGGAGGCGTTCCCCTCCATCCGTCGCGCTCATGGTCGTAGCGTGACAGGCCATACCCGAAGCGGCGGGGATCAACATGGTATCTGCGGGCGATGCTGTCCCATCCGTGTCCGTCGCGCCGCAGCTCCCGTATGCGGGACTCGTCGACGTCCGCAATGCGCGCCATGACCCGCACCCGTTCGCGCTCAAGCCGGGATTCGTAATCACGCCATTCGCGATCGTATCGACCGTAATCCCGTCCGTTCCGCATGGCGTCCTCAAAAGCCTCATGAGCGCGGTCCGCCGAACGGGCCATGTCCGCCAAGGATTCGAGAGCATCCGAAAAACGATCCAGACTCCCGCCCAAGGCGGAGGAAGACGCCGCAAAAAGCAACGTCCCCGCAACAGTCAGCGCCAACAGCCTTTTTCGTGTACACATGGGCACATCTCCTGTCGTTGAGATGCCCACCTCATACACAACCTTGGCCGCCGGAGCAATGCCGTTCCTCGTGCCGCTCAGTCGCCCTTTTCGCGCAGCCTTTTTCATGCCCGAACGGACGCCCTTGAAGGGGCTTTCGGCATGCTCCATTGCATGAAAAAAACAAGCTCGTTCGGGGGGGTCCCTGCGCGTGCGGGAGGTTTTCCCGACTGGCTTGAGCTGTGCCCGCTCACGCCGAGGTGGTCCCATGCGGCGGTCATGGTTCCCGCCGATTGCCCATCCGGCTTTTCCGCTTCAGCTTTTCCCGCATGGGATGGAAAATTTACGCAGTTTGGCATAGAGCGTCGGGATTTTCATGTGCAGCAAGGCCGCCGCGCCGAGTTCTCCGCGTACGCGCCCCTGCGTCATGGCCATGATTTTGCGCAGATACCGTTCTTCCAGCTGCTCCAGCGTCGGCATATCCGCAAGGATGCCGTCGTCCCGCGCCGGGTTGGGGAAAGACGGCTCCGCGCTTGCGCGGCCGAAATGGAAATGCAGCGACGCGCCCTGCTCGCACAGGATCACCGCCCGTTCGATGATGTTTTTCAATTCGCGCACGTTGCCCGGCCACGGATAGTCCACCAGCGTCTTTTTCTGCTCCGGCGACAGGGGGGGAATCGTTTTGCCGTAACGCTGGCTGGAATGGCGGATGAAGGCGTCGACAAGCGGCAGAATGTCCTGCTTCCGTTCGCGGAGAGGCGGCAACAGCAACGGGACGACGGATATTCGGTACAGGAGATCCTGACGGAAACGCTTTTCGCGGACCTCTTTCCACAAATCCCGGTTGGTCGCGGCGATAAGCCGGAAGCGGGACGATATCTCCGCCGTTCCGCCGACGCGCATGAACCGCTGCTCCTGAAGCACCCGCAGGAGCTTCGTCTGAATGAGCGG
>CAUHBW010000235.1 GCA_959604115.1 uncultured Bilophila sp.
ACAAAAAGAATTATATCACAATTCATAACATACTGAATAGTATTTTGTTTTTTGTATGGTACGGTTGCGTTGTACTGAACGAAACTCTATTAAATAAAAGGAGTTCAATATGAAAAGGGGTGTTCTTTCCCGAGGATTGGCTTCCATATTTGTACTTTCTTTCCTTTGCGCTTCCGTGGCGCCTTCCTTTGCAGCAGGTGCAGCAAGCGTAGAGCTGAACAAGGCTACGGCAGAGCAATTGGCGGCGACCGGAGCCGTGGACAAGGGGATTGCCGATAAGATCGTTCAGCTTCGCGAGGAACTCGGAGGCTTTCAATCCTTTGATGATTTGGAAGAACTGAAGATACCGGCCGACCAGATGAAGAACCTTCAGGAAAAAACGTCCATTCAGGGTATTTCCAGCGACTGCAACTGTTGAGCATCGCTCTTGGGGACGTGTTTGGGAGCGCCGGAACTTCGGGTTTCGGCGATGCTTGCTTGTATGCTTTTGCGGATACAGGCGCTTTTCTCCCGCTGTATTTGTCTTCATACCTTGTGCGGTCCCCCGGGATGGGAGATCTGATGGAGTTTCCGCTTATGCCGGATCAATACTCCCGAAGGCGTTTTTTGCAATTGAGTGCGGCTCTGTTGGCCGGAGGAGCCGCCGTTGCGGGTCGCCCGGCGTCCGTGCGCGCGATGGGATTTCGTAGTTCCCGGAAAGAACGGGAGCGTATCGTCAAGGGGTACTGTCCGTTCTGTCAGGTTCGCTGCACCTATCTGGCGCGTCTCGTCAACGGTGAAGTGGCCAGCGTCGCGGGGCATGCCGAAAACCGTTGGACCGGAGGAGCCATGTGCCCCAAGGGACTTTCCATCCTTGAGTTGATGAACAGTCCCTACAGGCTTACCGAACCCATGCGCCGTCTCCCCACCGGAGAGTGGGAACGCATTCGCTATGATCAGGCTGTGGAACTGGTTGCCGAACGGATGCTGGACACCTTGCGCAAATACGGCAAGAAAGCCGCCGATCACGTCGCCATGACCATGCCTCTCTGGGATTGCCGCGAAAGCGAAATTGCGGCGTTGATGGCTCTGCGTACCGTCGGGAGCGTCCACGCCATGCCTCCCGGAGAATCCTGCGTCTCCAGTGCGTCAAACATGCTTGGGGATATGGTTGGCGTCAATTGCGGAACCATCAAGGTGCATGAGGTGCTCAAGACGCGCACCCTCATCCTGTGGGGGGCCAATGTCGCGGAGCTCTATCCTCCGTATGCCCGATGGCTGGAGAAGGCCAGAGCGCAGGGCGTTCGCATTTTGTACCTCGATCCGCGCAGGACGCGTACAAGTCTCCTCTGCGATGAGCAACTCCGTCCTCTTCCCGGTACGGATGGCGCTCTGGCCATCGGAGCTGTTCGACATATTTTGGCCGCCCGATCCTACGATGAGGCTCGGGCACGGTTCCAGATCGAGGACTTTGACGAGCTGGCCCACGATGCGGACGCCTTTACCGTGGAGCATGTCGCCGCCGTCACCGGGCTTGCGAGCCGGGATATTGAGGCTTTCTATCGGACAGTGTCGGAAAGCGAACGCACCATCGTCTGGCTGGGGGGGGCCCTGTCCCGCTATACGAACGGCATTATCAGCCTGCGGGCCATTATTCTTATGCAGGCCCTGCGCGACAACCTCATCGGTGAAGGCAAGGGCATGCTGACGTTTCAGAGCGGCAAGCCGGGCGGCGACGAAATCTTCGTCGATCGGCACTTCGGTGAATCACACACGCCGAAGATGAATTTTCGCCGTCTGCGCAATGCCATGTCGCGTGGCAAGCTCGATATTCTTTTCCTCAACTCCAGCTATCGGCGTTACCCGGACAGCAAGGGCATCCGCGAAGCGATCGGCAAGGTTCCCTTTGTGGTTCATTGCGGTTTTTTCCTTACGGAGGAAAGTGAGGTCGCCCACCTGTTCATTCCCGCCACCTTTGGCCCTGAGAGCCAAGGGTCGGGGTACGGCAACGAGCAGCAGGTGGTTTGGCGGGAAAAGCTTGTGGATGCGCCAGGTTCCTGTGTGCCCTCGTGGCAGTTCTATCGCGATGTGGGGCTTCGGATTGATCCTGAGCGGTATCCGGATTTCAAGGATCCCGAGGCGCTTTACCGGATGTTTACGGAAGCCGTGCCTTCATGGAAGGGCATGACGCTGGAACGTCTTCGCAAGTCCCCGGATGGTTTGGTATGGCCGTTGTCTTCGCCCGATGAGCGGGAGCATCTCGACGGCGTCTTTGAAGAGGGCAGGCTGCTGACGCCTACGGGCAGGATGCGGGCCGCGCACAGGGTGTTCGGTCGGTTGTCGGAATGGGATTATCCCAAGGGATGCCCGATGAGTGCGGAGCACAAGGAAGGGTATCCGCTGATTCTCACGCAGGGCAAGCAGCTCTGGCACTGGCAGCAGACCATGACCAATTTTTCCAAGGCGATGGCTCAGTTTTCCAATGGACGTTTCATTGCCCTGCATCCGAACACCGCTGCGGCATTCGATTTGAAGCAGGGAGATAAGGTTATGTTGGAAACGTTCATGGGCGGCATAGAGGGCTGGGTGGAGATCACTGAAAACGTGCTCCCCGGCATGGTGTTTACGCCCTCAAATCTCAATGCGACCACGCCGCTGCCTGAAAATCGCAGCACGCATATCAGCAGTATTCTGCCCAATTATTGGGATAAAATCTCATGCCAGCACAACGGCGTCGGATGCCGGGTGCGCAAGATCCGTTAGCGCGAGGAGATGCACATGCCTCATTTCGTCATGGCAATCGACGCCACCAGGTGCATCAACTGCAAGGCATGCGTCGTGGCCTGCCAGCAGCGCAACAACGTGCCTTATGGTTTTTCCCGTAACTGGATTCGGGAGGTTCCCGATGCGGCTTCGCCATTTGGGCGGCGGTTTCAGCCCGGAGCGTGCATGCACTGCGACCGCCCCCTGTGCGTGGATGCCTGCCCGACGCAGGCGACATGGAAGGCCGAGGATGGCAGCGTCCGTATTGATGCGGCGCGTTGCATCGGCTGCGGAGGCTGTATCGAAGCCTGCCCATACGGCGCCCGCTATAAACATCCGGTTACCGGTATAGCGGACAAATGCGATTACTGCGCGCCTACGTCGAATCAGCCGCCGGCCTGTGTTCAGGTCTGCCCCACGCGGTGCCGTATCTTCGGAGATACGGACAATGCCGATGATCCCGTGTCATGGGCGCTGAGAGAAAACAAGCTGCTCCATATTGCGCCCAAGGCGTTCGATACCAAACCGACGCTGACCTACCTCAAGGAAACGGCGCCGCTCGACTGGCCGGAAATTCAGAAAAAGAGTCCCGCCTTGGCAGGCATGGGTTCGGTGGCCGGGGTGATCAGGATCTTCGGCGGGCTGTCGCTCTTCGGCGTTATTGCCGTATTCATCAGGCAACTGATCCGGCCGTCTGAGGAACATCCGAAGGAAGCCGACGAGTCCAAGGGAGAACAGTCATGAAATATGTCCGACGCCATACCCTTTCGGCCATTTTCATGCACTGGCACAACGCCGCCTGTTGGCTTCTGCTGCTGTTTTCCGGCTTCGGCCTGTTGGCCAATCCGTTGATGCAGCCCATAGGTGACTGGTGGAGCGGGGCATGGAACGGCCTGTTCGGTCCGCTCGGTCTGCTCAGGCTGCATGTGCTGATAGGTCTGCTGTGGATTTTTATGTATATTGTCTACTTATGCTTGAATGCCCGTCTTGGGGCCATGCCCTTTCTGCGGGAAATCACCAATCTCCACCCCGCCTCCGACATGCTCTGGTGTTTTCGCAAGGGGCTCCTGCTGGTGCTTGGCCCGCGGATGATGCGGCGTCTGCACCTCGACCCGGAACTGCCGCCGCAGGGTTTTTACAATGCGGGGCAAAAGCTGGTGGCCTGTATGGCCGTACTGAGCAGCGTTGGCCTTGCCGTCACCGGGCTTGTGCTGGTTTTCTGCTCCAACGCGCCGGGGATGGAAGCCCTGTTGCAATGGAGCTTGCTGATTCATCTGTGCTGCGCCGGATTGATGGCGTTTTTTCTGCCGATACACATCTATATGGCGGCGTTCGCTCCGGGGGAGGCCCCGGCCTTGCGTTCCATGTTCACGGGCTTTATCGAACTCGAACATGTCCGGCATCACAATCCGTTGTGGTACGATGCGCTGCGCCGTGAGGACGAAGCGCAGCATACGCTTTTTCGCTGACAGGAGATCATCGGGATCTTTTGGAATAGGCAACTTCAACTGAGGAGGAACAGCATGCGCAAGACAATGAGCTGCATGCTTGCCGTTTGCCTGACTTTGGCATGCGGCAACGTTTTCGCTGCTCCGCGTCCGGCTACCATGGCGTCACCAAGCCCTGATGCGGCAATGGTGTTGTCCATGCCCGGAATGGTCAACGGAGAAAAGCAGGCAACCATCGGCGGCGTCGAAAAGACGCTCTGGGATGGCATCGTCGTACGCAAGAGCCGCATCAATGCGGAAGGCAAAATCGTGATTCCCCCGTCTGGGGTATACACGACCGTACGTTCCGGCAACTGGCATCCGTTTGACAACGAACCCATCAGTCTTGGCGGAAAGTCCTTCTATTACATCAACCAGAGGACGGAGCGCGACGTGCTGCACGACGTGACCTTCCGTCCCGGCGAAATGAAGAAGATGAACCACACCAGCCGCGGCTGGCAGCTCACCATGATCGACAGAAACCCGTTCTTCTTGGATGAGGCCTACAGCGCGACGTTCAAGCTGGTGAAGGCTACGGGCAACTACTATGGGGAGGCCTTCCCCGTCATGGTCGGTCCAAAGGTCAACAACGACGGTGCAAATGGCGTCGCCGCAAAGGAATATTACGAAAAGGCCGGCATTTCCGAACGCACGGGGCGTCTTGATACCTTCATCATGGGCAAGAATGTTTCCGCGGATGGACGTACCTATGTGGTTGTTGATTCCATCACGCCGAAGGAAGTGAAGGTTCGGGAGATGGCGACCGACAGCATCACCGACGCCTGGATTTCGCCTTCCGCGCCCAGCATCAAGGGGTATGCCAAGGGCGACAGCTTCACTGTCGGCAAGGCCAGGGTTGACGTCGTCGATGTGAAGAGCGACAGCGTGACCGTCCGGATCAGCGAAGGCGGCAAGAGCCTTGAAAAGACCTTCGGCCCCTGGGATGCGGAACACCGCGGCAAGCTGTATCTTTCCGAACAGGTGCGGGATCAGTTTTGGACGCTTTCCCCGAGCGGAAAGGAACTTGTGCATCTGAATGTTCGCGCCAAGGAAGGCCCCTTTGCCGGCGGGAAGGTTTCTCTGGTCGCGTATCAGGATGTCATCGACGTGCAGGACGGGTCGCCGTGGCCGTTTGACTCGCGGTTCATAGCCCGTCCCGAGACCTGAGCGACGTGCTCCTTTATCCACGAGATCATGCTTGAAAACAAGGATGAAATCGTTCTGGATAAGACCAACAACGTGTTTGTTGGACCGCACAAGTACTTCTCTCTGGTTGTGGATTCCTTTGATGGCAAGAATATCGCCGCGTGGCATATCGAAGACAAGGACGGCAACAAGACGCCCAACCTCGCCGAACGTGCCAAGGGAAAGAATATGGATCTTGTGGTAGGCATCAAGTGCCGCTCTACGGCGCATTTCTTCAGTCGCATTTATCCGAAGCTTTATCAGGAAGCGGTCGAGAAGACAAAGTAACGACAAACTGCAATGCGTGTTGAACAGCCCGTCTTTCCCATGTTCTATGGGGGAAAAACGGGCTGTTTCCTTGTACATGGACTATAGTCGAATCAAATTTTCAGCAGGGGTACACTAAAAAGGACAATGAGCAATAACCCCATGAGAAGGCATTTCGTATCGTTTTAATCCGAGATGCCAATATGGAAATGCTCTTTTAAGGGCAGGATTCATTGCTTCCAAACAATCTGAGGTGTGCAGAAGGTATGGACTTGCCGATGCCCCGTGTTTTTCCCCGTGCCAGATGAAGCGGCATGCCCTTGCTTCCTCGTTTCCATGTGCTGTCGGATGCCGGATGATTCCGTGGCATACTAAAACAGAATCTTCGGCAAAGGCACACCTGTCTTGTGTCGTGCGATGGCGATGAAACGGATGCTGTTCTGATGTTTCGTCTGCCAATCGGTGCGTGCAGATGGTCGGATATGAAATACGGAAGTAGGGGGGTGAGATAAACACGGTA
>CAUHBW010000236.1 GCA_959604115.1 uncultured Bilophila sp.
CAGGTTGTTCTGCTGGGATACGTAGGCGTTCCAGAATTCCTCCCACGTCGCGAAGCCGCAGGGATCGCCGCTTTCGAAGGTGAAGAGCTCGTCCCCGAGCTTTCTGAGGCGGCCGTTGCGGAGGGTCAGCTCCAGCGCGGCCCCGAGGTTCACCTGCGTGCCGGGGCTCATGTACGATTCGCGGTTGATCAGCCGGGTTTCGTTGCAGCCGCTGACCACGTAGTCGTAGACTTCCGCGACCGGCGCGCCCTTGGCGAGCATGCGGGGGATCAGCTCCTCGTCGTTGAGGATTTTGGGGTACCCCTGCCCTTCCTTGATGGTTTCCGCGATGTCCCACAGGTAGCGTTCCGGCGAGCGGGTGTGCACGCGGGCCGCGAGGTCGGGATAGTGCGTCGGGAACTCGCGCTTGGAGCGGAGCAGGAGGTAGGTCAGCTCGTTGGTGGCGTCGAAGCCGTCGGGCGTCTGTCCGCCGATGGTCACGGCCTCCCAGTGGGCGAACCCGGCCTGCGTGTCCATGACGCCGGGGGACAGGGGCAGCTCGATGAACTGCGCCATCTGGCACCACAGGCAGCCGAGGATTTCCAGCGCCTTGCGCTCGGTGAGCGCGCCGGAGGCCATGTCGCGGCGGTAGTAGCCGATGAGCTGCTGGTCCATGCGCCCGTTGGAGATGATGCATCCGGTGCGCTGTTCGAGGCGGGAGAAGGCCTGCGCGAACCAGTGGGCCTGCACGGCCTCGTGGAAGGTACGGGCCGGGTTTTCGGGCACCCACTCGCAGCGGTCCGCCATTTCGAGCAGTTCCCGGCGGCGCGTGGGGTCGGTTTCGACGGCGGCCTTTTCGCGGGCGAGCGCGGCGTGGCGTCTGGCGAAGACCACCACGGCCTCGCAGGTCAGGGCCACGGCTTCAAGGAAGGGAATCTTGCGGACGATGTTCACGGGATCGTCCGGGTCGAGCGCGGCGAGGCGGCGCAGGGCGTCTTCGCGCAGGCCCTTGAACCCGATCCCGAGCACCTTGTCGAAGTCCAGCACCCACTGGAGGCTGGAACGCAGGGACGAGGATTCCGCCACCACGTAGCGGGGCCGCAGGCCGTCCTCGTCGCCGTAGGCCATGCGCCTGCACATCTGCGGCATGTTCTCGAACAGGGCGTGGTGGTAGGTTTTCCCCGCCCAGTACGCGCCGATCTCGTTGACGATGACCGGGATGTCCTCGCGGGAAATGTTGACCGGGGCCTTCTCGCGGGTGAGGAAGTCGTTGAGCACGCCCTCGTAGAAGTCGCCGTCCAGTTCGGGATACAGGATGCCGTAGCGGCCCTTGTCCGTGCCGAGGCGTCCCACGATGAGCTGGGTGTCCTCGATGTACACCGGAATCTTTTTCGCCACGTTCATGAGCGCCTTGGCCCAGCGCAGGGTCAGATGCTGGCCCTCGGTGGTCCGCATGGATTCGGTGAAGAGGCGGGCGCGCTCCATGTCGATGTAGGGCGGGGTGCAGTCGAAGGATTCGAGCATCCCGATGACCCGCGGCTGATCCTTGCGGAACCGGCTCGTCCCGCCTTCGGCGGCTTCCCGTATCCATTGTTCCTGCGGGGTTTCGCAGAGGCAACAACCTGTCTCAAGCATAGCTGTACTCCTTTTTTCAAAAACGGTTGAACGGTCGCGCGTTTCGCCCCGGAACCAGCAATAAGCGTTCCCCTTTGCATTTTGCCTTTGATTCAGCCATGTTGCATATCAAGAAAACGCAAGAGGAGGAAAAAGGCGGAAAACACGGGACATGTCCTGCCGGTCTTGTTTCCCTATTCCATTGAAATACGAATCTTTTTTCTGGGACATGTCCTGCCGTCCATGTCGCGACATGTCGTTTTTCAGGACAAAACAGGGGCCGGGAGAACGGAGGGGGCTTTCTCCCGGCCGAGGGGGGTTACATGGAGCGCGTCAGGAACAGGGACAGTTCGGGGATGTAGGTGACGGCGATGAGCACAGCCACGAGACAGGCCAGCATGGGCCAGACCTCGCGGGACATGTCCTCAAGCCGGACGTTGTTGGCCGCGCTGGACACGAACAGGTTCGGGCCGACCGGCGGGGTCACGAAGGCGATGGCGAGGTTCACGGTCATGATGACGCCGAAGTGCAGCGGGTCCACGCCCACGCGGGTGACGATGGGCACGAGGATCGGGGTCAGGATGATGGTCGCGGGCGCGGGTTCCATGAACATGCCGACGAACAGCAGGAACACGTTGATGATCATGAGGATCACGTACTTGTTGTCCGAAATGCCGAGGAAGAACTGCGCGATCTGCTGGGGAATCTGCTCGATGGCGACCACGTAGCCGAAGATGCCCGCCATCGCCTGAAGCATGATGACGATGGCGCTCGTGCAGCAGCAGTCCACCATGATCTCCACGAAGTTCGAGCGGTTGATGCCCCGGTAGACGAAGATGCCGACGAGGAGCCCGTAGGCCGCGGCGATGGCCGCCGATTCCGTGGGCGTCATGATCCCGCCGTAGATGCCGCCGAGGATGATCACGGGCACCATCAGGCCCCACTTGGCCCGGTTCGCGGCCCTGAGGGTCCGGGACAGGCTGAACGCACGGGATTCGCCGCGCCAGCCGCGCTTCCTGCTGTAAAAGTAGGCGTAGACCATCAGCACCACGCCGGTCAGGACGCCGGGTCCGATGCCGCCGATGAACAGCTTGCCGATGGAAACCTTGGACAGCACGCCGTAGACGATGAACGGATTGCTCGGCGGGATCATCACGCCCACGATGCCCGCGCAGGCGACCAGCGTGGCCGAGAAGACCTTGCCGTAGCCGCGTTCGACCATCGCGGGCACGGTCATCATGCCGATGGCCGCGACCGTCGCCGGGCCGGAACCGCTGATCGAGGCGAAGAACATGCAGGTGATGACCGTGGCGATGGCCATGCCGCCGTGCATGCCGCCCACGATTTCGTCGGCCAGTTCGAAGAGCTGGCGGGAGAGTCCGCCCTTGCCCATCATGATCCCGGCGGCGATGAAGAAGAAAATGGCGAGGAACGGGAAGGAGTCGAGCGCGGCGTAGGCCGTCTGCGCCACCGGGCCGAGCGGCAGCTCGCCCGAACACACGATGGCCGCGAGGCCAGCGAGGCCGAGGCACACCGCGATGGGGATGCTCAGGAGCATGAAGACGACGAGCGTGGTCATGAGCACGGCGACGGTGCCCACGTCCGGGCGCAGCAGGATCGGCAGGGCCAGCAGCGCGCAGATGCCCACGCCGACGAGGGTGTCCTTCGGGCCGCAGACCCGCGCCTGCCTCACGAGGTTCTGGATGAGGCGGATCGACATCAGGCCGAAGCTCACCGGCAGCGCGGCGTAGGGGATGAAGTACGGGATGCGCAGGGCCGTGGTGAGCTGGGGGTAGCGTATCTGCATGGCGATGGTTTCGCACGACAGCCACACCACGACCCCGGCCAGCACGAGGAACGAGCCTTCGCTGACGATCCACAGGATGTTCTGCCCGCGCGGCGAGCACTTGTCGAACAGCACGGTCACGCTGAGGTTTTCCCGCTTGCGGATGGTGATGGGCACGGCAAGGTAGGAACACCAGATGAAGCATATGATGGACAGTTCCTCGGCCCACGCCGTGTTCCCGGAAAGCCCGAGCATCCCTGCGCCGAAGTAACGGAAAAGCGTCTGGTAGGTGATCAGGAAGATGGCCGTCAGCAGCCCGACGATCAGGAAGGGCTTCTCAATGTTCTCGTCAAGCCAGTGCGGGAAGGCTCGCATGAGGCACCTCGTTTCGGTTCCGGGCACGGGAGGCAGACCCCCTGCCGGAACAGGGGAAGGCCGTGCGCGCTCTGGTGAAAAGGAAAATCGCGGGGGCGCGGCGGGAAGGGGCCGTCCCCTCCCCGCGCGGAGGGGCTACTTCTGGGTGTCGGTAAGCAGCTGGTAGAAGGCGGGATCGATGCCGGGGAGGTACTTGTCGTACACGGGCTTCGCCGCGTCGAGCATGGCCTTGCGCATGTCGGGAGCGAAGGGATAGACGGTCATGTCGTTCCGCTTGGCGTAGTCCGCGCCCTGCGCGTCGAGCTGGTCCACGAGCTCGCGGCCGTAGGCGCAGGCTTCCACGGCGGCTTCCTTGAGGGCCGCCCGGATGTCGGCGGGCAGCTTGTCCCAGTACGAGCGGCTGATGAGCCCGATCATCGAGGTGTAGCTGTGGGAGGTGGGCAGGACGTAGCGCAGCACGTCGCCCCGGCTGAAGGTCTTGATGTCGCTCAGGCTGATCAGTTCGCCGTCCACGGTGCCCTGCTGAAGCGCGGTGTAGACTTCCGCGAAGCCCATGGGCGCGGGCGTCATCCTGAGCGTCTCGGCGAGCAGGTTGTCCACCGGCGAGGCGGTGGTCCGCATCTTCACGCCCTTGAGCGAGGCGAGATCCTTGATCGGCTTCTTGGAGGTGGCGTAATGGCGGTTGCTGCAGTCGGCGTAGACGAGGGCCATCAGATTCACCTTGGCGAGGTGCTCGTTGAGGTATTCGCCGAGCCTGCCGTTGTTGAGGCTGTCGTACAGGGCGGCCTTCTTGGCGGGATCGATGACGAAGGGCAGGTCGAACGCCATGGCCGAAGGCCAGAAGATGCCGAGGTTCGAGGTGCCGCAGCCGCCCATTTCGAGGTCGCCGCGCTGGGTGGATTCGGTCACCACGCGGTCGCCGCCGAGCACGGCGTTGTCGAACAGCTTGATCTTGACCTTGCCGCCGGTCTTTTGTTCGGCCAGTTCCTTGAACTTGACGTAGGTGAGGGAATACACGGCGTCCGGGGCCCCGTCGTGGGCGAAGCGCAGGGTGTACTTCGCGGCGGCGTGGGACAGGCCGGGAGCGGCCGTCAGGGACAGCAGGGCCACGGCGGCGAACAGCTTCTTGAACAACATGATCTCCTCCAACTGTGACGGTTGTCGATGGGTTCCGCATACGGCTGCGGAGTTATACGGCATCATGCAGGTGTCGTGCCACGGCGCCTTTTTCCCGCGTCCGCTCGTGAAAGAATGCTCTTTCGCCGTTCCGGGCGGCCTTCGCGCGCCGGATCGGAGCCGAAAAGTGTACGGATACGCGACATGTTCCTTGACATTGTAGCTTTTCACGACATAAGCTGCGACACATGCCGCCGCCCGCAGGATACGGAAAGGGAACGTAACCCCTATACTCTCAAGAAACCGTTTCGGATAGCCTTGCCTGCCGCATATCGATTGGCGGATATTTCACGGGGTGAACATGAAGGATTCCTATCTCAAGGTCGTCGCCGCCGAATGGCGGGCGTTTCGGGACGGACAGCCCCTCGGGGAGAACCCCACGGTCAGGAAGGACATTCTGGATTCGTGGCGGCGCAGCCGCGACGCCCTCGGGCCCAAGGACCCGCTTGAGCATCCCGTGCGCCTGAGCGGGGAGGAGCTGGAGCGCAAGCTCCTCGAAAACCGGGAAACCATCGCCAGCGCGACGCCGATCATGGAGCAGTACCGGGCCATGCTCCAGTCGTCGCACAGCGTCATCGTGCTCGCGGACCCGGACGGGGTGATCCTGCACCGGCACGGCGCGCCGGAGATCATCGACCGCATGGGGCACCTCGACGTGGGCATCGTGGCCACGGAGTCCGCCGAGGGCACCAACGGCGTCGGCCTGTGCATCGCGCTCCAGCGTCCCGTGGAGATTTTCGGCCCCGAGCACTACAACCGGCGCGATCACGACTGGTGCTGCGTCTCCGCGCCCCTGCGCGGGGGCAAGCAACGCTTCATCGGCGTGCTGACGGTCATTCTGCCGCTTGAGGAATTCCACTCCCACACCACGGGCATGCTCACCGCCGCGGCTAGGAACATCAACGACCAGCACCACCTGCGCGATCTGCTCAGCGATCAGGAGGCCATCCTCGAACTGCTCAACGACGGCATTCTGGTGCTCGACCGCTTCGGCGGCATCAAGGCCATCAACAGCAAGGCCCGGAGCATGCTGCGGATGCCGCCCGCGCCGTCGCCCCTCGGCAACATCGCGGACGTGGTTTTGTCCGGCGAGCCGTTCGGGACCATCCTCAGGTCGCGCCGGAGCATCGTGGACCGGGAGGCTTTTCTCCAGCTTGAAGACGAGCGGCTGCACTGCGTGCTCTCCTCGTCGCTCATCCCCAACGACAAGGGCGTGGTGGTCACGCTGGCCGACGCGGGCCGCATGCAGAAGTACGCCATCCATACGGT
>CAUHBW010000237.1 GCA_959604115.1 uncultured Bilophila sp.
CTTCCGTCGCCCAGCCATCTTGGCGAATGGGTGTAGGGGGCAGGTAGTTTGAGAATGAGGGATGCCCCGGAACGCCGTTCCGGGGCCTGTTTACGGCTTCCCCCAATGGCTACCGCCGAACAGGCGTACGGCGGCCCACATGATCCATGCGGCTGCCGTGTGTCCCGAGGCGATCACGCACTCGCGCAGGAGCCGATCCGCAAGCCGGCGGTCGCTCCAGCCTCCGCCCTGTTCGTAAAACAGATCGTGCTCGTCGCAACAGCCCCGAAAGGGCATGTCAATGCCGAAGAGCCGCAAGTGCAGGCCGCTCAGTACAGTACAGCCGTCCCCGTTTTGGGGCGTATCAGGCATAAATCCCCACATACAGTTTGAAGTTGTTGAAGACCACGCCCTGCCGGACGTAGAGCACGACCATGTTGGTGGGCGACGTCGGCGTGCCGGATGCGGAAAGGGCGCCGTCTCCGATATGGGCGTTGAGGAACAGGTTGGTCGCCGAGTAGCGCAGGGTCAGGTTGAGCGAATCGGCCTGCGGAACGGTGAAGCTCCCGGACAGGATTTCCGCCGAGAGCGTCAGACCGGAGACGGGCAGCGCGAGGCTGCCGGCGTCCCAGCTTGCCGGACGGCCCGTCCCGGCAGCGATTTCCAGCGTGTTGGTCAGTTTGATGTTCATCGCGCCGGCGCTGGCGACGGTTCCGTTCAGCGTCACGGTTCCGTCCGCGGCGACGGCTGCCGTGACGCCGTCGAGCGTCGCCGTCTGCGCCGCGATGCAGCCGAGGAACAGGTTATCGGGCACGACGCGGTTGACGGTGACGTCCCACGACTGCCAGCTTTCCAGCGTGCCGTGCACGGCGGCGAGGTTCACGCGTGTTTGCGTGCGGAGCGTGCCGCAGTCCGCGCGTTCGGTTTCCCACGTCCAGCTGTTGCCGGTGATACCGGTCACGGTCCTGAGCCGCACGCCGTTGCGGTCGGAGAGCCGCAGCGTGTAGGTCGTTCCCGGTTCCGGGCCGATGTCCGCCGCCGTCTGGGCGACGATGGAATCTTGCTGCTCGATGCGGTCGCGGTGCTTCCACGACAGCGTGAGCTTGCCGGTGATGATGTTCGGGAACTGCTCGCCGTTGATGCGAAGGTCCGCCGGAGGATAGGGCCGTCCGAACCGTGCGCCTATCTTTAAGGAAACCCGTTGCGAGGCCGTGGGCGCGACTTGGCCGTTCGCGCCGTAGGTGGCGAGCACGCAGCTCGCCGTCTCTCCCTGCGTGTGGAGGCGTTGCAGCCAGCCGCCGCCGACGTTGGACGGCAGCCAGAGCGTGGAGCCTCCGGCGTGTTCCTGCGAGAGCGTGTCGAGCACGCCGCGGTTGACGGTGATTGACTGCGTCGACCAGCCCGCGATCTGCACGATTTCGGATTCGATGAACGCCGGATCGCCGATTCGGAGCGGAAGCGACGACGTATCGGCGACGCGGAATGACGCGTCGAACATGCCGACGGCTCCAAGCACGTCGACGGCGGCGCAGAACGAGCCTTCGCCCGCGTCTTCCCAGCCGTTCCGGGTCTGCACCTTGTGCCGGTAGCCGTAGTCCTGCGCCGTGTTCCGGGCCGCCAGCGTCAGCATGAAGCCGGAGAGCGCGTAGTCGGATGCGAGCTGTTCCGCCGTGTAGCCGGAAAGCTGAAGCGCGACGTGCCACGGCATTTCCAGCGTCAGGAAGGTACGGGGAACGGCGGGCGGCCCGTGGCGGCGTCCATTCGGTGTCGGGCGGCGTGACCAGCGAAATCTGCTCCACGCCGTAGATGTCTTCCGTGCAGGTCAGGGTGACGAGCCGGTCGTCCAGCGTGCCGTAGTCGGCTTCGAGCACGCGGCAGACCATGCGTTCCAGTCCGCGTTCCGGGAAATGCAGCACGAACAGATCGCCTTCCTGATGGGAGGCGAGCGCGGTTTTCCCTTCGAGGGTGAACGAGCGCAGCGGATAGCAGCGCGCCCGCAGCTCGCGGGCGAGGATGCGTCCCGGCAGGTCGGGAACGGCGTTGGTCAGGTGCGGGAATTCCAGCGTCACGCTGTTGACCACGCCGCCCTGAAGCTGGATGTTGGCCTGATTTTCTTGCGTGGCGGTCGCCGTTTCCTCGCCGATGTCCGTCAGGCGCGCGTACTTGATCGTCACCTTGTTGACCAGCGACGACGGTGCGACGGTGCCGAGCGTCTTGATCGCGGAAAAGTCCGACGGCCCGACCACGGGCAGGGCCGAGGCGTCGTAGCCGCCGCGCAGCAGCTTCAGCCGCAGCAGGCCGGAGGCGCGGTCGCGCACCAGCACGCCGTCGATGTGCGTCAGCAGGGACTGGATGTAGTCCTGCGCCTTGCTCGTGTCGTCCCATTTGGGAGACAGGCCGAAGTTTTCGGCAAAGAACGCGTCGGCGGCGGCCCGGAATCCGGCGTCGTCCAGATCGGCGGCGTACTGCCCGGAGAGGTCCGGGTTGACGAGCGCGTCGCGGATTTCGTGCGCCGGGTTGATCTGCGTTCCGGCTATCGTCGCCTTCTCGTCGTACCAGCCGTAGCCGCCGAGATTCTGCACGAGGCAGCGCAGGGTGCGGAACTGCGCCGAAAAGCTGGCGACGTAGCTTCTGTCCATGCTCAGGGTCACGATGCCGCGGTGCGCCGGGCAGTCCGCGCCGAGATACTTCTGCATGATGCCGTTGGGGAGCTGTCCGTCGTGCCCCGTGGAAAAATAGAAATCGCCCTCCAGTCCGCCGGAGCCGCCGTTGGCGTCGCCGCCGAACAGCTCCTTCGCGTCGATGTGGAAGCCGCCTTCATGCACGCCCTCCGGCGTGCCGTCGAAGGACGGGCGGGGAAGCGTGCCGCAGGTCGGCTCCGCCGCGGCTTCCCACACGGTTTCGTAGCCGCCGTCGCCCTGATGGAGATCGGGGTTCCAGACCTCTCTGGCGCGTTTCGTGATGGAGATCGCGAGCGTGCCGGTCAGGGGCCGGCCCGATGAATGCGTCGCCGTATACGTCCATGTGTCCTCAAGCGTGTCCGTCGGGAGCAAGGAGCTGACGGCCGGATTGTCCGTGTCGAGCGTGTAGGCGAACTGTCCCGCGGTCATGGCCGTGATGCGCCCGTAGGCCGTGGGAACGCCGCTTGCGGGCGTGAAGGCGACGCTTCCGCTCATACCGGCGAGCGAGCCTTCCCAGGCCACGCGTTCGCCATACACGACCTTGAGCAGGTTCGAGGCCCGCAGGCACAGCCCGAAAATGGCGGCCATGTAATAGCTGTAGCCCACCGTCTGCTTTTTGCTTCCTCCCTTCTTTGCGGCGGCGGGGCGGACAAGGGACAGCACGAACGACAGAAGGCATAAAAAGAAGGCCGTCATTCTCCGGCTCCTTCCCGCGCGGCGCGTTCTTCGGCGTTGCGCGCGGTTTCGATGCCCATGTGCTGGCCGGTGGCCCGCAGCTCTTTCGAGGTCACGCCTCCGGCCATGAGCCGGTCGAAGTCCACGCCGGTGCGGGCGCAGAAGCGCCGGCCCCCGGAAAGGCAGTGCGTGTGCTCCCCGTGCCGGATGTCCTGCGGGAGAACGTATGCGCTCATCGTCTGACCTCCACCGTGCCTTCGGACCGCCACCAGATGCAGTTGGGCGACACCAAGCACGTGCCGCGGATGTGCGGGATTGGGCCGCCCTCGTCGGCGGTCGGCGCGTCCAGTTCGCCGGGTGAGGCGTTCGACGAGGTTTTCGTCTGCGGGGTGAGCAGCATGGAGATGACGGACATGACGGCGGAAACCGCCAGCGAAACGAGGAAGGAGACGAGAAAGCCCATGGCGTTATCCTATGGTCGAGATGAAGGGGGTTTCCGTGGGGAGCCACGGAAAGCCGCCGAAGTTGACGGCGTTGCCGAACTTTTCCGCGCAGGTGGTCCGGGACTTGTCGCAGCCCGGATATAGCGTCAGGCCGTCTCCTAGGTTGAAGGTCAGGCCGCGTTCCAGCGTCACGCCGTCGCCGGAGCCGGACACGATGTAGCGTCGCTTGCCGTCCGCGTTGCGGACGAGATGCCCGCCGGCGAACCAGCCGTCCGGGTACGTTCCGGCGAGCCGCAGCCGGATGGGGGAGGGCTGTTCCCGCACCGTGGTCAACGCTGCCATGCGCCCCTGATCCGCCCGGCAGCGCGCGCCGTAGAGCGTATGCGGGCAGGTGAGCTGATAGCAGCGGACAAGCCCCTGTCTCTCCATGCGTGCTGCCAGCGTTTCACAAGTCAAGTCGCAGGAATAGCTGTCTGCGGAAAAGGTGAAGGCGGCTCCGTTGACGGTCCCGCTCCAGATCTGCGAAAAGCCGCCGCTGTGCCATCCGCCGCGCAGGACGGACAGTTTCATCTGGTATTCCGGCGTGCCGGCGAAGAAAATTTGTGCGATTTCGTTGTCCGCAGGCATGGTCACGGTCAGCACGTCGCGGGCGAAGTCGCTTGAATAGTGCAGCGGGGTCCGCACGATGTATTCCGGGAGAAAGGTCGTTCCGTCAAAGACGTAGCTTTCGTCGCAGGTGGCCGCGAACCCCCAGATTGCGCCCCCGAGCGTGAACCGGTACAGCTCGACCGGGGAATCCGTGAAAAAGACGTCGAACACGTCGCGCAGGCTCATGCGCCCACCTCCTCGATCTGAAAGGCGGCGGAAGCCCGGTCCGGCTTGCGCCATGTCCATTCCACGACGTCGGAGGCAAGCCGGTACAGGCTCATGAAGCTCACCCGGCAAAACTGGTCGGCGGCGACGAGTCCGTCGACAAGCGGCGCGTCGAGCAGGAGGACGTCCGTGGCCGCGTCGAGCCGGGAAACGCCGATGATGCGCCGGTGCAGGCAGGTTCCGTCAAGCAGTTCCAGCCGCAGCCGCGCCCGCAGGCCGTCGGCCTTTTTGCCGAGATAGTCGGAGGCCCAGTGCCGGACGTGGAGCGAGGCCGAGCCGTTGCCGGAATAGGCGGCGACGACTTCAAGGTCCCCTCTCCGCGTTGAAGTCCAGAAGGGGCGGCAGCGTCCCTGCCGGCGCAGCAGCAGGCCGCGCGCCTCCGCGATGGCCTCGCGTCCGGAAAGCTCCAGCGTCACCGGCTGCCGCTGCGCGGCGGTGCTGGAGGCGTGGTACGTCTTCACCACGCCGATGCCGTTGTCCAGCGTGATGTTCGGCAGGGAAAACGCGCGGGCGAGTCCGTCGGATTCGAGCGGGAGCGGCAGTTCCCAGACGTCGTGGCCCTCGTACTGGGACACGGTTTCGGGAACGGCGTCGCGCGGTGCGCCGGAAAGCTGAAACGCCGCCGTGAAGTCCGAAACGGCGTAGCCGTGGTCCGTGCGCCGGGCTTCGGTCAGCCGCGCGTTGGAGCAGGGCAGGACGAGGCACGGCCCGGAAAAGGCGGTCGTCAGCACGGCGTCGAGCGTCAGCCCGTCCGCGTCCACGGAACCCGCCACGAAAATTTCCGACGTGAGCGCGTCCTGCCAGAGCAGTCCCATGTCTCCGGGCCGCCACTGTCCCGGCCCGACGTCGCAGAGGATGCGGTCCGTCAGGGCGGCGTTGTCCGCAGCCGCGGCGATCACGCCCGGCGTCTGGCGTTCAAAGTGCGGAAGGCAGAAACGCGACTGGCCCATGTCGTACGCCATCGTCTCCAGATAGCCGGACTCGGCGGGGTCCAGCGTGTAGCCGGCCTCCACGGAAACGCGCGGCGCGACCCGCAGCGGAATCCGCTCGTCGCCGTAGTCCCAGAGCGTCAGCGCAAAGGTCATCCATTCCCAGCGTTCGACGAGTCCGCTGTCGGGGAGGAACGACCACGCCACGCCGCGTCGCCCGGCGATCGGCATCGCGGCCCGCGACGTCGGGCAGGAAACGCCCAGTTCCGCTTCGATGATCGGATCGCCGGACATGGTGATGGTGATCGAAAAGGCGGTTTCGGCGCAGGCGGCGATCAGGCTCCCGTCCGCAAGCGTGTCCTCGATGCCGGAGTAGGCCAGACGCGAAACCGCCAGCGTCTGAGGTGTGGAGAAGGCGTTCCAGCACAGCGCGTCGTATTTGATTTCCGACGTCCGCAGCCCCATGTCGATGGCTGCGGGGAACAAATGGAGCTGGTTGTAGATGAGGTCCGCCATGCCCGCACTCATGCGGCGGGCCGAAGGCCGGGGCAGGGGCGTGGCCTCGTGGGCGACGGCCCGCCCGCGCG
>CAUHBW010000238.1 GCA_959604115.1 uncultured Bilophila sp.
GACATTCCCAACGTGGGCGAAGAAATGCTGCGCAACCTCGACGAGCGCGGCATCATCCGCATCGGCGCGCCCGTGAAGCCCGAAGACATCCTCGTCGGCAAGATCACCCCCAAGGGCGAAACGCAGCTCACCCCCGAAGAAAAGCTCCTGCGCGCCATCTTCGGCGACAAGGCCCGCGACGTGAAGAACACGTCCCTCAAGGTCCCGCCGGGAGTCGAGGGCACGGTCATCGACGTGAAGGTGTTCAACCGTCGCTCCGGCGAAAAGGACGAACGCACCAAGAACATCGAGGACTACGAAATCAGCCGCCTCGACGCCAAGGAACAGGATCACGTCCGCGCCATTACCCGCCGGACCCGTGAAAAACTGCTCCCCGTCGTCGACGGCAAGCAGATCGCCTCGACCCTCCTTGGCGACAGGAAGGGCGAAGTGCTCGCCGAGGCCGGCGCCGCGATGACCGAAACGCTCCTCAACGATCTGCCGGTCAAGAAGCTGGTCGATCTGTTCCAGAGCAAGGAAGTCAACGAAACCGTCGCTCAGGCCATCGAGCAGTACGAGCACCAGCTCGAATACATCAAGTCGATCTACGACTCCAAGCGCGAAAAGGTCACGGAAGGGGACGACCTGCCCCCCGGCGTGATCAAGATGGTGAAGGTTCACATCGCCATCAAGCGTAAGCTGTCCGTGGGCGACAAGATGGCGGGCCGTCACGGGAACAAGGGTGTCGTCTCCCGCATTCTGCCGGAAGAGGACATGCCCTTCTTCGCCGACGGCCGCCCCGTGGACATCGTGCTGAACCCGCTCGGCGTGCCTTCGCGTATGAACATCGGCCAGATCATGGAAGTGCACCTCGGCTGGGCCGCCCGCGAACTGGGCCGTCAGCTCGCCGAGATGGTCGACAAGGGCACCGCCCTCCAGTCCGTGCGCGACGAGGTGAAGGACATCTTCGCTTCGCCGGAAATCGCCGCCGAAGTGGATGCGATGGACGACGAAGAATTCCGCAAGTCCGTCCTGAAGCTGCGCAACGGCATCATCACCTACACCCCGGTGTTCGACGGCGCCGACGAATCGGAAATCTGGAACTGGCTGTCCCGCGCCGGCCTCGCCGACGACGGCAAGTCCGTCCTCTACGACGGACGTACGGGTGAAAAGCTGAAGAACCGCGTGACCACCGGCGTCATGTACTATCTGAAGCTGCACCACCTCGTTGACGAAAAGATCCACGCCCGTTCCACCGGCCCCTACTCCCTCGTCACCCAGCAGCCGCTGGGCGGCAAGGCCCAGTTCGGCGGCCAGCGTCTCGGTGAAATGGAAGTGTGGGCGCTCGAAGCCTACGGCGCTTCCTACCTGTTGCAGGAATTCCTCACCGTCAAGTCGGACGACGTGACGGGACGCGTGAAGATGTACGAGAAGATCGTCAAGGGCGACAACTTCCTCGAAGCGGGGCTCCCCGAATCCTTCAACGTTCTGGTCAAGGAACTCATGTCCCTCGGCCTCAACGTCACCCTCCATCAGGAGGAAGGCAAGAAGAAGCCCAAGCGCGTCGGTTTCGCCGAAGAAGAACAGCAGCAGTACCTGCCGCAGCAGGATTCGGCTGACGAATAATCCCGTGGGGAAGGAGAGGGAAACCCCGTTTCCCTCTCCCCCCGCGCCCCTCCTCTCCTCCGCGTCTTCCGCAGCGGGTTTTCCCGCCCGGAAGACGGGAGGACGGAGGCTCCTCCCCAGTTAAGTGACCCTTCATTTCGTCCAACCCTTGCGGCAAAGGCCCCGAGGGGATGGGGGCGGGATTCGGAAAAGGCGACTTTTCCCGGACCGGCCCACAAAAGGGAGTACATATATATGAGCCTTGACGATCTGTTCTCGGTTCGCAGCTCGGCAGCCGCCAACGCGAGCCAAATCCGCAATCTGAAAGCCATTCAGATTTCCATCGCCTCGCCGGAGAACATCCGCGAATGGTCCTACGGCGAAGTCAAGAAGCCCGAGACCATCAACTACCGCACGTTCAAGCCCGAACGCGACGGCCTGTTCTGCGCCAAGATCTTCGGCCCCGTGAAGGACTACGAGTGCAACTGCGGCAAGTACAAGCGCATGAAGCACCGCGGCATCGTCTGCGAAAAGTGCGGCGTTGAAGTCATCGCCTCCAAGGTGCGCCGCGAGCGCATGGGCCACATCGAACTGGCCGCGCCCGTCGCCCATATCTGGTTCCTCAAGACCCTGCCCTCCAAGATCGGCACCCTGCTCGACATGACCATGGCCGATCTGGAAAAGGTGCTCTATTTCGACTCGTACATCGTGCTCGATCCGGGCAGCACCAACCTCCAGAAGATGCAGGTCATCTCCGAGGACCAGTACCTCCAGATCATCGACCATTTCGGCGAGGACGCCCTCACCGTGGGCATGGGCGCGGAATCCATCCGCGGCCTGCTCGAAGAGCTGAACCTCGACGAACTCAAGGTCATGCTCCGCGAGGAATCCCAGACCACCAAGTCCCAGACCAAGAAGAAAAAGCTCACCAAGCGCCTCAAGGTCGTGGAAGCGTTCCTCGAATCCGGCAACCGCCCCGAATGGATGATCCTCGAAGTCATCCCGGTCATTCCGCCGGAACTGCGCCCCCTCGTTCCGCTCGACGGCGGCCGTTTCGCCACCTCCGACCTGAACGACCTCTACCGCCGCGTCATCAACCGCAACAACCGTCTGAAGCGCCTGATGGAGCTCGGAGCCCCCGACATCATCATCCGCAACGAAAAGCGCATGCTCCAGGAAGCCGTGGACGCGCTGTTCGACAACGGACGTCGCGGCCGCGCCATCGCGGGCACCAACGGACGTCCCCTGAAGTCCCTGTCCGACATGATCAAGGGCAAGCAGGGCCGCTTCCGTCAGAACCTGCTCGGCAAGCGCGTGGACTACTCCGGCCGTTCCGTCATCGTCGTGGGCCCGTACCTGAAGCTCCATCAGTGCGGCCTGCCCAAGAAGATGGCCCTCGAACTCTTCAAGCCCTTCATCTATTCCGAACTTGAGAAAAGAGGCCATGCCTCCACCATCAAGAGCGCGAAGAAGATGGTGGAGCGCGAAGAGCTGGTCGTGTGGGACATCCTCGCCGACGTGGTCAAGGAATACCCGGTTCTGCTGAACCGCGCCCCTACGCTGCACCGCCTCGGCATTCAGGCCTTCGAGCCCCTGCTCGTGGAAGGCAAGGCCATCCAGCTGCACCCGCTCGTCTGCTCCGCCTACAACGCGGACTTCGACGGCGACCAGATGGCCGTGCACATTCCCCTGTCCGTGGAAGCGCAGATCGAATGCCGCGTGCTCATGATGAGCACCAACAACATCCTGTCGCCCGCCAACGGCTCGCCCGTCATCGTGCCTTCTCAGGACATGGTCCTCGGTCTGTACTACATGACCCTGGAACGTTCCTTCGAAAAGGGCGAAGGCATGGTCTTCTGCGCCCCGTGGGAAGTGGAAGCCGCCCTTGACGCCGATCAGGTCAGCATGCACGCCCGCATCAAGGTGCGCATGGAAGACGGCAAGATCGCCAACACCACTCCGGGCCGCATCCTCGTGTGGCGCGGCCTGCCCGCCGGCATCAAGTTCGAAAACGTCAACAAGGAATTGACGAAGAAGAACATCGCCAAGCTGGTGGACAGCGCCTACCGCGACGCCGGGGTCAAGGCCTGCGTCATCCTCTGCGACCGCATCAAGGCCATCGGGTACGAATACGCGACCCGTTCCGGCATCAGCATCGGCGTGAAGGATATGCTGATCCCCGACTCCAAGAAGCGGATCATCGACGCAGCCACCGCCGAAGTGGACAACATCGAAAGCCAGTACCGCGACGGTATCATCACCCGTACGGAAAAATACAACAAGGTCGTCGACGTCTGGACGAAGGCCACGCAGGACGTGTCCGCGGAAATGAACAAGGAAATTTCCACGGATATCCTGACCGACCCCAAGACCGGCAGGCAGGAGGCCAACCTCAGCTTCAACCCGATCTTCATGATGTCCAACTCGGGCGCCCGAGGCAACGCCGACCAGATGCGTCAGCTCGCCGGCATGCGCGGCCTGATGGCCAAGCCCTCCGGTGAAATCATCGAAACCCCGATCACCGCGAGCTTCCGCGAAGGCCTCACGGTGCTCCAGTACTTCACCTCCACCCACGGCGCTCGTAAGGGTCTCGCGGACACCGCCCTCAAAACGGCGAACTCCGGGTACCTGACCCGCCGTCTCGTGGACGTGGTGCAGGACGTCATCGTCTCCGAGAACGACTGCGGCACCGTCGACGGCATCGAAATCCGGGCCATCAAGGACGGCGGCGAAATCAAGCAGAAGCTGTCCGAGCGTGCGCTCGGCCGCGTGCTGCTCTACCCGGTGTACGATCCGGCGTCGGGCGATATGCTCTACCCGGAAAACACGCTCATCGACGAAGCCGTCGCCAAGGATCTCGACGAACGCGGCGTCAACTCGGTGATGATCCGTTCCGCCCTGACCTGCCAGTCCGAACGCGGCATCTGCTCGCTGTGCTACGGACGCGACCTTGCCCGCCGCCACCTCGTCAACATCGGCGAAACGGTCGGCATCATCGCGGCGCAGTCCATCGGCGAACCCGGCACCCAGCTCACCATGCGTACCTTCCACATCGGCGGTACGGCGTCCAAGGAAATCGAACGTTCGAACTTCGAGGCGCAGCATGACGGGCGCGTGGTCCTGACCCGCGTGAAGGAAATCAAGAACCGCGAAGGCGTTTCGCAGGTGCTCGGCAAGAGCGGGCAGATCGCCATCATCGACGAACAGGGCCGCGAAGTCGAACGCTACACCCTGCCGAACGGCGCGCGTCTGCACGTCACGGACGGGCAGTCCGTGAGCAACGGCCAGCTCCTCGCCGAATGGGACCCGTTCAACGAACCCTTCGTTTCGGAAGTGGAAGGCTTCATCAAGTTCACGGACCTCGTGGACGGCAAGACCTATCAGGAAAAGCTGGACGAAGCCACGCACCAGGCGTCCATGACCATCATCGAATACCGCACCACGAGCTTCCGCCCGTCCGTGTCGGTCTGCGATGAAAGCGGCGAGCCCATGCTGCGCGGCGCGAGCCAGCTGCCCGCCGTCTACAGCCTCCCCGTCGGGGCCATCATCATGGTCAAGGACGGCGAACAGGTGTTCGCGGGCGACGTCATCGCCCGTAAGCCTCGTGAAACCTCCAAGACCCGAGACATCGTGGGTGGTCTTCCGCGAGTCGCCGAGCTCTTCGAAGTCCGCAAGCCGAAGGACATGGCCGTGGTTTCCGAAATCGCGGGCACCGTCTCCTTCGCGGGCGAAGCCAAGGGCAAGCGCAAGCTCGTCGTCACTCCCGAAGTGGGCGAGTCCAAGGAATATCTGGTGCCCAAGGGCAAGCACATCACCGTGTCCGACGGCGACTTCGTCGAATGCGGAGACCTGCTGACCGAAGGCAATCCCGAACTGCACGACATCCTGCGAACCAAGGGCGAGAAGTTCCTCGCGGCCTACCTTGTGGACGAAATCCAGGAAGTGTACCGGTTCCAGGGCGTGGGCATCGACGACAAGCACATCGAAGTCATCGTGCGCCAGATGCTCCGCAAGGTCACCGTCACCGATCCGGGCGGGACGAGCTTCCTCGTGGGCGAACAGGTCGACAAGGCCGAGTTCAAGGCCGAAAACCAGAAGGCGATGTCCGAGGGCCGCGCCCCCGCCACCGCCGAACCGCTGGTGCTCGGCATCACGCAGGCGTCCCTGACCACCTCGTCCTTCATCTCGGCGGCGTCCTTCCAGGAAACCACCAAGGTGCTCACCGAGGCCGCTCTCAAGGGCAAGATGGACTACCTGCGCGGGCTCAAGGAAAACGTCATCGTCGGTCGCCTCATCCCCGCCGGGACGGGCTACCGCGAGTACGTGGATCAGGAAATCGTGGTGCCCGACCAGAAGGAGCGGCCCGACCGCTTCCTCGACGAGCTCGACGGCAACCCGATCATCGCCGATCTCGACTAATAAAAGACAAATGCCTCCGGGGCTGGGGGGAATGACTCCCCCCAGCCCCTCGAAACGAAAAGAAGCGGTTCCGCGGGCCGGCGGGGGCCGGGCCCCGCGCCCCGGCGTGTGTGCCCCGGCGCGCG